>DFBC01000006.1:0-38683 GCA_002367235.1 Cellvibrionales bacterium UBA3090 | reverse complement strand
GATATTGAATTAGGTATGTCGATCACCACGTCTAAAGCGATGGTTTTTTCTAAGGCGGGCTCGAATTACCCGGCCCCAGTCGCTGCGGTAGAGGTTCTGGCCAAGGCGGCAAAAATGTCACGCGACGATGCGCTGGAAGTCGAGTTTCAGGCTTTTAGCGAGCTGACTCAAACACCACAATGTCGCGCATTAGTGGGCATGTTTATCAATGATCAGTACATCGGTTCGGTGGCCAAAAAGTATGGCAAAAAGGCAACTAAAACGGTCAAGCACGCGACAGCCTTAGGTGCGGGCATTATGGGTGGTGGTATTGCCTACCAGAATTCGATAAAGGGCTTTCCGGTATTGATGAAGGATATCAATACTGATTCGTTAGCGCTGGGTATGAGTGAGGCCAATAAATTGCTGGCCAAGCGGGTAGATCGTGGTCAGATGTCCACTTTGGATGCGGGAAACGTACTCTCCCGAATTATTCCGTCACTTAGTTACGAGGGTATCGAAAATACCGATATCGTAATTGAGGCGGTAGTAGAAAATGCGAAAGTAAAAAGTATTGTTCTCGCCGATGTGGAAGAAAAAATTTCTGATGACGCGGTGCTGGTTTCGAATACCTCAACGATTTCTATTGACCAATTGGCGGCGAATTTAAAGCGTCCGGAAAATTTCTGTGGCATGCACTTTTTTAACCCAGTGCACGCCATGCCTTTGGTCGAAGTGATTCGAGGGGAAAAAACCTCTGAGGAAACACTGGCAACGGTGGTGTCTCACGCGCTGGCATTGGGCAAAAAGCCGATAGTGGTAAATGATTGCCCAGGATTTTTAGTCAACCGAGTACTTTTCCCTGCTGTATTTGGTTTTGACATGATGGTCGTGGATGGGGCCGATTTTCAGCAAGTGGATCGGGTCATGGAGGCCTGGGGTTGGCCCATGGGACCGGCTTACTTGATGGATGTTGTTGGTCTGGATACCGCTGTGCATTGCTTCCCCTCTATCCTGGAAGGTTATCCGGAGCGCATGAGTGATATTTATGACGTGTCGCCAACCAGATTACTGTTTGATAATAACCGTCTTGGCCAGAAAAATGGCAAAGGTTACTACCTCTATGAAAAGGATAGCCGCGGGAAGCCGAAGAAGTCTGCTGATGCTGCGGTTTACGAGTTATTTGCAGAACATGCCAAGACTAAAGGCTCTTGTGAGTTTAGCGATGAGGCTATAGTGGCCCGTTTTATGGTGCCCATGTGTATTGAGTTGGCACACTGCTTGGAAGAGGGAGTGGTAGGTTCTCCGGCGGAGGCAGACATGGCGGTAGTGTATGGCCTTGGCTTCCCCGCTTTCAGAGGGGGTTTGTTCCGTTGGATGGATGAAATTGGTCTCGATAATTTCTGTGCGATGGCGGACAACCACAGTGAACTGGGTAAATTGTACGAGCCAACTCAGAAAATGCGTGAGATGGCCGCGAAGGGTGAAACCTATTATGACTAGTCGCGAAAGCAGGGCTGTAGGAATTAAAGGAGAGCTATTTTGAGCTTAAAACCAAGAGATGCAGTGATCGTTGATTTTGCGCGTACACCCATGGCTCGCTCTAAAAATGGGTCATTTCGCAATCGTCGAGCGGATGAGCTTGGCGCTGATCTGATCGAAGGGTTGCTCGATCGTAATCCAGGCGTTCCCCCCAGTGAGATTAACGACATTATTTGGGGGTGCGTAATGCAGGGCCGGGAGCAGGCGTTTAATGTCGCCAGAATGACCAGCTTACGAACCCGAATACCACATGAGGTGCCGGCGATTACGGTCAACCGGCTCTGCGGTTCGTCGATGTCGGCATTACATAATGCTACGGCCAACGTAATGGCAGGGTTAGGCGATATCTATTTGGTGGGCGGTGTCGAGCATCTGGGTCATGTGCCTATGACCCATGATGTAAGCCCCAATCCGGCAATGAATCTGAGCGTTGCTCAAGCCTCGGGAATGATGGGGCTAACCGCTGAATATCTTGCGCGAATCCACGGTATCAGTCGTCAGCAACAAGATGAATTTGGCGCTCGTTCACATAGGCTGGCAGCCGAGGCAAGAAGTGCGGGGCATTTCAACAACGAGATTGTTCCTGTGGAGGGCCACAATGAAAATGGTGGCCTTTATCTGATGTCGGAAGATGAGACCATTCGGCCCGAAACTACCGTCGAGGGTCTGTCACAGTTGCGTACGGTATTTGATCCCGTTAATGGTACGGTGACGGCGGGAACATCCTCACAGATAACTGATGGTGCCGCTGCCATGTTGGTCATGTCCGCGCAGCGGGCTGATGCGTTGGGGCTTCAGCCTATGGCTAGGGTTGTTTCTGTGGCTGCTGCCGGCGTTGATCCGGCCATTATGGGATACGGCCCGGTACCGGCTACACGAGCGGCGCTAAAAATGGCCGGGTTAACAGCCAGTGATATTGATTACATTGAGCTTAATGAGGCCTTTGCCGCGCAGTCCTTGCCCGTCTTAAAAGATCTTGGTCTGCTGGATAGCATGGATCAAAAAGCAAACGTCAATGGTGGTGCTATTGCTCTGGGGCACCCTTTGGGTGCTTCTGGTGCCAGAATTACCGGTACGTTGTTGAATATCCTCAAGCAACGAGATGCTACATTTGGTGTGTCGACTATGTGCATTGGTTTGGGGCAGGGTGTGGCTACGGTTGTTGAGCGACTCAATTAATGGTGTGTTGTTTCCATAAAAAAGGCTGGCGATTTGCCAGCCTTTTTTATATGTGTCGGTTGCCTTGTTGGTCTGAGGTGAGTGTCAGCCCGTGCGGTGCGGTTTTTCCACTGAAGATTCTCTCGGCGTAGCTATTCCATTTTGCTAGACTCCGTTTTACTAGATGTGCCTAATTTCAGGAGCTTTCATTGGTCGATATACGGAATACAAACTGCCCTGAGGCGGCTCTTGATCTATGGTTGGGTGATGCCGTAGGTATGGATGGTGTCGGAGTTGGCAATACCGGCGTTGACGCTATTTTAGCCGTGGCATATGACTACACTCAGTATTATTTGCCTGGGTCGCCACCAATCGAGCTGGTGGCCGTGTATTGCTCGTCGGGCGGTCAATTGTATTTCTCCGTGGCCGCATTGACGCCCTCGTTGCGTCGTCAATTGGAATCCATGGAAACTAGTTTGTCTGGCTTGCGTGAGTGTGCTCGGGCAAACGATTTGCCCGTGCTTGCTTTGGGTAAGCCTCTCAGGCTGGAAACAGTCAGTATCGCTAAACCTTGGGGTAAGGAGGTTTGGTATACCGGAATTGAAGAACGAGGCGTTTCACAGGTTACGGATGGGGGGGCGAGTACGCCTTTGCCTTGGGTGCTGTCAGTGGCTCCTGAACGGCTTACTTCGAATCGTGAGCGACAAATCAATTTATTGAAAATTCTCGATCCACTGCCAGAGGCCGTTTATGGTGATTTGTATTTTGAGCTGCACGAAGAGAAGCGCGAAGTCTATGTGGTAACCCATATTGATAAAGGTGCTTGGCCTGATGGGGTGGGGGCCATTCGTTACGGTTTTAATGAAGAGGTTAAGTTAACCTATTCCTCGGAAGAGGCATTTCGAGCTGGCTATCTGGCAGCCGTGAAAAATTATCAGCTTGTTAGGCGTCAAATAGACGAACAACTTGAGCTGTTGCGTCAAGACGAAGGGTTGTCTTCCTCTGAGCCAGTGTCGGTAGAAATCATGAAGCGCTGGGTCTCTACGCTACCTCCGGCTATGGTCGAGCTAGAAGAAACGCTTCGAGAGCGTATGAATACATTCACTGCACTGTTGCCGCTCAAGCCGGGAGATGTAGTCAAGGTGCCATTGCGAACTCCCCACGCATTACAGCACGGCGTGCGTACGGTAGAGTTTCAATCGCCCGTTTACGAACGAATGATCCTTTCGTTTGCACAAAAAGTGCTAACTCAGAGTGATTGGGATACTGAAAAGGCGGTAGAGGTTATGTCAACAGACAGCCCTCCGTTAGCGGAACTAACTATTCTCGAAGAAGATGCCGGTCACCGCATTGAAGAGGTGGTCGTATTCGAAGATTTTCGCGTGCTCCGCCTGACCTTGGCGGGTTCTGCTGAGTATCTGTTACAGGAATCCCGACACTATGAGTTGTTGTTGGTGGTGGATGGGACGCTTGATTGCGGTGGCGAGTTGGTTGAGAAGGAGCGCGCGGTGCTCTTGCCTGCTCATAGAGCAAATCTTCGCCTTGTAAATAAAGTGAATAGAGAGACAACGCTACTGCTAGCCTCTCCTGTTTGATCGTAGGAAAACACTCGCTTCCTGCAGCGCCTATATATAGGCGTTTCTTTTGTTGAACAGGAATTACCACTGTGGCAAAATGCCCACCCTTCGCCGACGGGGCCTCTGATTGCCCCCATAGATTCGGCAGTTATCGGTTTTTAGCGGACGTGGTGAAATTGGTAGACACGCTGGATTTAGNNAGGTTCCAGTGCCGCAAGGTGTGAGAGTTCGAGTCTCTCCGTCCGCACCATTTAATTAATGAGCAAGCAAATCATTTAGAGGAACATCATGCAGGTTTCCATTGAAACAACTTCTGGCCTTGAGCGTAAAATGACCGTTGGGGTCCCAGCTGAGCGCATTGAAAATGAAGTAAGTGAGCGCCTGGAAAAGGCGAGCAAAACCGTTCGCTTGGATGGTTTTCGTAAGGGTAAAGTGCCACTGAACGTTGTGAAGCAGCGTTTTGGTGTAGGCATTCGCCAGGAAGTTATCGGAGAGGTAGTAAGAAGCTGTTTCTTTGAGGCTGTGACTCAAGAAAAAATTTCTCCTGCAAGTCAGCCGGCGATTGAGCCGACTAAAGATGAGCCGGGTCAGGATTTAGAGTTTGTTGCTACTTTTGAAGTTTTGCCAGAATTTGATTTGGCGGATATGGCGACAATAGAAGTGGCCAAGCCCGTGGCAGAAGTGAAAGAAGAAGATGTCACCGAGATGATTGATGCGTTGCGCAAGCAGCACGCCACATGGGCCGAAGTGGATCGTCCTGCGGCACTGGGTGACGAGGCTAATATCGACTACACCGGAGTAAAAGACGGTGAAGAGTTTGAAGGTGGTAAAGCTGAAGGCTATCCACTGGAATTAGGTAGTGGTAAGGCTGTTCCCGGGTTCGAAGAGGGAATTGTCGGCATGTCTAAAGGGGATGAAAAAGTTATCCCTGTGACTTTCCCAGAGAACTACCATGCTGAAGACCTCCGTGGCTCGAGTGTCGAGTTCACTATTAAATTAAATGAGCTAAAGGAGCCAACGCTTCCTGAGCTTGATAATGAATTCTTTGCTCTTTTCGGTCTTGAGGCCGGTGGTGAAGAGGCATTCCGTTCTGCAGTTCGCCAGAATATGGAGCGTGACCTTAAGAATGCGCTTGAGGGTAAAACCAAGAGCCGCGTGATGGAGCAGTTGTACAAGCTGCACAGCGATCTTGAGGCACCTATGGCGCAGGTTGCCAATGAGGTGACAGGCCTGAAACAGCAGATGGCAAATAAACTGGCTGGTGCTGGTGGCGAGAATCAGTTTGATCCTTCGCTGTTGCCGGATGATATGTTTATCGATCAAGCCAAGCGTCGTGCTGTTGTCGGTTTGGTGGTGAATGAAATCGTGCAGTCTAATGAAATGGATGTCGATGGCGCTAAAGTCCGTGCCCGTATTGAGGAGCTTGCTTCAACTTACGAGCAATCAGAAGATGTTGTTAACTACTACTACAATAGCCCGGAGCTTCTGAAAGGCGTTGAAGCGAATGTTTTACAAGATCAGGTTGTCGATCTGGTGTTGTCTTTGGCTAAAGTCACAGAAGAAGAGGTTGGTTATCAACAGGCTGTTGCTCCCGACCCTGAGCAGGTTGCTGCAGAAAGTTAATCCCCTCTTTATACAAGAGATAGTGCCTGATTCATTGTTGAATGTTGCGCCAGGGTAAGGAAGAAACCGGTGAAATCGCCAATAAATTAAATGGTGGCCACCGGTTTTTTCTGTTTGGGCTCTGATTCTATGGGCAGGTGAAATGGTTTGCCCTTTAACCTGGTAATCTCCGGCTTGCCTTATCTCTCCTCCCGGTTACAATGCTGCGATACGTTGTTTATTCAAGTGAGCTACTATGAAATTTGATCTCTCTACGTCCATGCCCGGTGCACAAAATGCAGGTGGCTTGGTCCCCATTGTGGTTGAGCAGTCTGCACGGGGTGAGCGCTCCTACGATATTTATTCTCGTTTATTGAAAGAGAGAGTAATTTTTCTTGTCGGTCCAGTTGAGGACTATATGGCAAACCTGGTGGTCGCTCAGCTGCTTTTTCTGGAGTCTGAAAACCCAGATAAAGACATTCATTTGTACATTAACTCACCTGGTGGATCGGTAACTGCTGGAATGTCTATCTATGACACCATGCAGTTTATCAAGCCTGATGTGAGCACAATGTGTATTGGTCAGGCTGCCAGCATGGGTGCATTTTTGTTGGCGGCAGGTGCGCCAGGTAAGCGTTACTGCCTGCCAAATTCGCGCAATATGATTCATCAGCCCAGTGGCGGCGCTCAAGGACAGGCTAGTGATATACATATTCATGCCCAGGAAATCCTGAAGATAAGAGAGCGGCTCAATCAGTGTCTTGCACACCATACTGGTCAGCCAGTAGAAAGAATTGCAGAGGATACCGAGCGAGATAACTTTATGAACGCTGAAGAATCCAAGGCTTATGGATTGATAGATGCGGTACTGGACAAGCGTCCATAGAATGGGTAGTCTTTTAATAGATCGAGCAATAAAGACGTTGTAGTTGATTGTTTTATAAAGAATTTTATCTGCCATCATGGCGGGTGCAGAGATAGAGAGTTATGAGCGACGAAAAAAGCGGAAGCGGTGAAGACGACGGAAAGCTACTCTATTGTTCTTTCTGTGGTAAAAGTCAGCACGAAGTCCGTAAGTTAATAGCCGGGCCATCAGTATTTATTTGTGATGAATGCGTTGATCTGTGCAACGACATCATCTCTGAAGAAGTTCAGGAAGATGATTCGGAATCATCGGGTGAGAAACTACCCAAGCCCATAGAGATTAATCAGATTCTTGACGAGTATGTCATCGGTCAGGAGCGTGCTAAAAAAATCTTATCTGTCGCTGTGTACAACCATTATAAGCGCCTTCAGAGTAGTGCTAGTGAGGTTGGTGGTGAGATTGAGTTGGGTAAAAGCAACATTTTGTTGGTAGGCCCTACCGGTAGTGGTAAAACCCTGTTGGCGGAAACGCTGGCTCGCTTATTGGATGTTCCATTTACTATTGCCGATGCAACAACACTCACCGAAGCTGGTTACGTGGGTGAAGACGTTGAGAACATTATTCAAAAGTTGCTGCAAAAGTGTGACTACGATGTAGAGAAAGCTCAGAGAGGCATTGTCTATCTCGACGAAATTGATAAGATTTCTCGCAAGTCTGATAACCCCTCAATAACCCGCGATGTTTCAGGTGAAGGCGTTCAGCAGGCGCTTCTTAAGCTGATTGAAGGCACGGTTGCCTCTGTTCCCCCTCAGGGTGGTCGCAAGCATCCACAACAAGAATTCCTTCAGGTGGACACCTCGAACATCCTCTTTGTTTGTGGTGGTGCTTTTGCCGGATTGGAAAAGGTTATTCAGGATCGTTCAGATAAGGGCGGTATAGGTTTTAGTGCTGAAGTTAAGAGCAAGGAAACCGACAAGAATATAGGTCAGACTCTAGCGGATCTTGAGCCAGAAGACTTGGTTCGCTACGGGTTGATTCCTGAGTTTGTTGGTCGTTTGCCTGTCATCGCGACGCTGGAAGAGCTGGATCGCGAAGCGCTTGTAAATATTCTGATCGAGCCGAAAAACTCTCTGGTCAAACAATATGGCATGTTGTTTGAAATGGAAGGTGTCGAGCTGGATGTCCGTCGCGATGCTCTAGAGGCAATAGCTGATAAGGCTCTCGAGAGGAAAACGGGGGCAAGGGGCTTGCGTTCCATCATCGAAAACGTGCTGTTGGATACCATGTACAGTATTCCATCTATGGAAAATGTCTGTAAGGTAGTGATAGATAGTTCTGTTATTCGTGGCGAAGTCGAGCCCATGATGGTTTATGAAAATACAGAGCAACAGAAAGCTGCCAGTGATGAATAGTGAATGTTGAATGATAAAAAGGGCCCAGCGGGGCCCTTTTTTATTGGAATAAAATAATAATCCCCGTTCTGCCACTTGTTTTTGTCCGGTATAACCCCATATTTGCGGTAAGCTTAATGTATTAAAAATACTCGTTACGAGGTCTGAGAATGGGTGAGAACACAGAACATAATGAATTAACTATGTTGCCGTTGCGCGATGTGGTCGTGTACCCGCATATGGTGATTCCATTATTTGTAGGTCGTGAAAAATCAATATTGGCATTAGAGGAGGCTATGTCACAGGATAAGCAGATCCTGCTTGTAGCTCAAAAATCCGCCGCTTCTGATGATCCAGGCGAAGATGATCTCTACCGGGTAGGCACCTTGTCCTCAGTGCTGCAAATGCTCAAACTGCCAGATGGCACCCTTAAGGTGCTCGTTGAGGGGGCAGAGCGTGTAAAAATTAATAGTGTTGATGATTCTCTGGGGTATTTTGTAGGTAACTATGATGTTCTGCCCAGTGAGATGATTTCGGGTGTTGAAGCTGACGCATTGATGCGATCAGCCCTGACCCAGTTTGAGCAGTATGTGAATCTTAGTAAAAAAATTCCGTCCGAAGTTGTCAGCACCGTTGCTGGGATTGATGATTTAAGTCGTTTGGCCGATACCTTGGCTACACACATGACGTTAACTGTCGAGCAAAAGCAGGAAATTCTTGAGACACCTGGTCTGCGTAGTCGTTTAGAGCATTTGTTGGCATTGATGGAGTCGGAAATTGAGCTGTTTGAGGTCGAGCAGAGAATTCGCGGCCGTGTAAAAAAACAGATGGAGAAGAGTCAAAAGGAGTACTACCTCAATGAGCAGATGAAGGCTATTCAGAAAGAGCTTGGAGAGGTAGAGGAAGGGGGCAATGATATTGATCAGCTCGAAGCTAAGATCAATGATGCTGGTATGCCTAAATATGCTCTGGATAAAGCAAAGTCTGAGTTGAACAAGCTGAAGATGATGTCGCCAATGTCTGCTGAAGCCTCGGTGCTCAGGGGCTATATTGACTGGTTGGTTGGCGTACCCTGGAAAAAGCGTTCAAGAGTACGGCACGACTTGGCTCGGGCAGAGAAAGTCCTTAATGAAGACCACTACGGCTTGGACGAGGTGAAAGAGCGTATTCTTGAATTCCTTGCGGTTCAGCAGCGTGTAAAAAAACTTAAAGGCCCTGTGCTCTGTCTGGTCGGACCTCCTGGGGTCGGTAAAACCTCCCTTGGTGAATCCATTGCTAAGGCGACAGGGCGAAAATATGTTCGAATGTCTCTGGGTGGTGTAAGAGACGAGGCTGAAATTCGTGGCCACCGGCGGACTTATATTGGGTCGCTACCGGGTAAAATTGTTCAGAAATTGGCTAAGGTTGAGGTTAAAAATCCGCTATTCCTACTCGATGAAATTGACAAGATGGGAATGGATCATCGGGGAGACCCCGCCTCGGCGATGCTGGAGGTGCTAGATCCCGAACAGAATAATAGTTTTAACGACCATTACCTTGAAGTAGATTACGACCTTTCTGAGGTGATGTTCATCTGCACCTCAAATTCAATGAATATTCCAGGACCTTTGCTGGATCGTTTAGAGGTTATCCGCATCCCGGG
This sequence comes from Cellvibrionales bacterium UBA3090, assembly GCA_002367235.1. Classification (GTDB taxonomy): domain Bacteria; phylum Pseudomonadota; class Gammaproteobacteria; order Pseudomonadales; family Porticoccaceae; genus Porticoccus. The sequence goes on along the minus strand of DFBC01000006.1, from coordinate 28,927 downwards.
TTATACCGAAGACGAAAAGGTTAACATCGCTCATAAATACCTTCTGCCCAAGCAATGTAAAGCCAATGGTCTCAAGGAAAACGAGCTGGATGTTGATGAGGTCGCGATACAGGACGTTATTCGATACTACACACGAGAAGCGGGTGTGCGGGGGTTGGAGCGAGAGCTTGCTAAGATTTGCCGTAAGGTTGTTACGAAGCACGTTCGCGAAAATCATCGGGAGTTATATAAAGTGACACCTGATGAGCTCGAAGACTTACTGGGTGTGCGTAAGTATGACTTTGGCCGAGCTGAAGAAGAGAGCCAAGTGGGGCAGGTGACGGGTTTAGCCTGGACCCAGGTGGGCGGTGAGTTGCTGACGATAGAGTCCTCAGCCGTTCCTGGTAAAGGTCAGGTGGTGAAAACTGGTTCATTGGGAGACGTTATGCAGGAGTCTATTCAAGCTGCGTTAACCGTGGTGCGGAGTCGGGCTCAAGTGCTGGGTATCAGACGTGATTTCCAGCAAAATATTGATTTACATATTCACGTTCCGGAAGGGGCAACACCAAAAGATGGTCCAAGTGCCGGTATTGCCATGTGTACAGCCTTCGTTTCAGTGCTCACGGGAATTCCGGTGCGTGCTGATGTCGCAATGACCGGTGAGATTACTCTGCGTGGCCAGGCTCTAAAGATTGGAGGCCTGAAGGAGAAGTTGCTGGCAGCCCATCGAGGTGGTATCCGCACTGTCATTATTCCCCATGAAAATGAGCGGGACCTCAAGGAGATACCGGAGAATATTAAAGCAGATCTTGACATTAAACCGGTCAAGTGGATTGACGAAGTGTTGGAGATTGCATTGCAACATAAACCTGAGCCTCTGTCCGATGATGAATACGCACAAATAGACACTGAGGGTAAAAAATCAACCGATAAGGCTGCAGCCCGCATAAATACTCACTAAATCGCTTGACCGGGTTTCTGGAGGTTGGTATAAAGTTCCGGTCATCGCGTATACATCTGCTGCATTTAAGTATTTTTCAGTTGTGTGTTGCAGGTGGAGAGTCTTAATCAAACATAATAAAAGGGGATTAATGTGAATAAATCTGAACTCGTTGATGCTATTGCTGATGCTGCCGACCTATCAAAAGCTTCTGCTGGCCGTGCTTTGGATGCAGCTGTTGATGCTGTAGCAAGTGCATTGAGTAATGGCGACCAGGTTTCTCTGGTAGGTTTTGGTACATTTTCGGTGAAGCACCGTGCTGCACGCACTGGCCGCAACCCACAGACTGGTGCTGAAATTCAGATCAAAGCTGCCAACGTACCTAGCTTCAAAGCAGGTAAAGCACTGAAAGACGCTGTTAATTAAGAGAAAGTGCTTTTTGTTTGAAAGTTCAAACAAAAAAAGGCGCATCGGCGATGCGCCTTTTTTTATATCACGATTTAAACAGTTCTATATTTAAGCCAAGAGAATTCCATGCTGCAGAACTTACGAGATAACCTCAATGGCGTCGCCAAGAGTGTGTTGGTCGCTATTATCATTGTTCCATTTGCACTATTTGGTATCGATGCAATTTTTCTAAGTGGCAGTGCTGTCAAAGAAGCCGCCAATGTTAATGGTGAGTCGATCACTGAGTTCCGCCTGCAACAAGCCGTGGTCAACCATAAGCAACAAGTTCTTAGTCGCTTTAAAGATATTGATCCTGCATTGCTGGTGGATGAGCAGTTGCGCGCACCTGTTATGCAGCAGTTAATTCGGAAGAAAGTCGTTGAGCAGGCTGCGGTTGATCAGGGAATGGGGATTTCATCTCGAACTATTTACGAGTTGCTGCTTGAAGTACCCGAATTTCTGACAGACGGAAAGTTTGACGCTGAGCGGTATGATTTCGTTTTGCGTCAGATGGGCTATACCCCAACCTCATACAGCAAGCTATTAGTGTCAGAATTATTAGTAAATCAATTTCTTCAAGGTGTAGCGGTCACCGGATTTTCCACTGAGAAAGAACAATCCTTATTAGCAAGCATTACAGAGCAGACTAGGGACTTTTATTATCTCACTATACCCTCTGCGCCAATTGTCGAGGCTGTAGCTCTGTCTGAGGAGGACGTAAAAGCTTATTACAGTAGTCACTCCGAGAAGTTTATGACAGAAGAGCAATTAATTGTTGAATATCTTGAGCTAACGCCCTCTGATTTGATAGGCGAGGTGTCTGTAGACGAGCAGATGGTTGAAGATCTTTATCAGGCCAAGGTTGATGCCGCAGCTGAAAATCAGTCGAGAAAGGCTGCACATATTCTATTAGAGAAGCAGGATGATGGTAGCCATCTCGAAAAAATAGAGATGATTCTGGATCAACTCAAGAAAGGCGAAGACTTTGCAAGTTTGGCTCGGGAGTATTCAGAAGATTATATTACGGCAGAACAGGGTGGAGACTTAGGTTTCACTCAGCGGGGCGATTTACCGAAAGAGCTAGACTCTGCATTGGACAAACTGGCTGTCGGTGAGCTGTCTGGTGTCGTAGATAGTGAGTCTGGCGTTCACATTCTCAAGCTTATCGCTAAAAAAGAAGCTGACATCCCCAGCAGAGAAGAATCTGAACCCGCGATTCGTCGAGAGGTTGAGTTACAGATGGCGCGTGACTTGATGCCAGAGCGTATTGAAATGCTTAAAGATCTTTCTTATAACGCAAGCTCTCTTCAGGAAACAGCAGATCAAGTAGCGCTAGATTTAAAAGTATCAGAACCATTCGGCCGTAATGGTGGCACTGGAATAGCCTCCAATGCTGTTGTTGTGAATGCCGCCTTTAGTGATGCCGTTTTAGAGCAAGGTTATGCCAGTGAAGTGTTGGAGCTTTCTGATGAGAAGGTACTGGTTCTAGCGGTTAGAAAACGTATGGCTCCTCACCTTAAGGCACTTAATGATGTGAGAAACGAAATTGAGCTTACCCTGAAGAAACAACGTGCTTCCGAGCAGTTGATCGCGCGTGGAGAGAGTCTGAAGAAGCGTGTCAAAGCGGGTGAAACTGTTGAGGCTGTTGCTAAGTCTGAAGGATTGGAATGGCAGGTTCAGCTCGATGCCAAGCGTATGAGCAGTAAGCTTGATCGACGTATTGAACAAAAAGTATTCTCTATGGAAATTCCTCGTGAGGCTCCCGTGGTTGATAGCCTGTTTCTGGAAAATGGCGATCTCGTGCTGATTGCATTGAGCAATGTTAAGCCGGGCGATTTTAGTGCTATTAGTCTGAGGCAGAAGAGAGCTATGGCAGCGTCGACTGCGGCGGTAACTGCTGGTCAGGAATACCAAGCCTATGAAGAGTTGTTGTTAAAAAGTGCTGATGTTGCATCCAACTACTAATGACCCGAGCTCTATAGGTATGGATGCAATACCGGGTCAGTAACCTCGATGTAAAATACCTAAATAACACCAAAGGGGCATTGTATCTCTGGTTAGGATGTTCACAACACACGAGCATGAAATAGCCCAGATAGCCCAAGCGCATGTGGAGTAGTGATAGATGGCAGATTTTCAATATGATCTGGTAATTATTGGCAGTGGTCCAGCTGGTGAAGGTGCTGCCATGTCGGCAGTGAAACAGGGCTGGTCAGTCGCTGTAGTTGACGAACGTTCAATGGTAGGTGGTAATTGTACGCACCTTGGAACGATTCCTTCTAAAGCTCTTAGGCACTCAGTACGCCGAATGGTCCAATTTAATACTATGTCGATGTTTCGCTCTTTGGGTGAGCCGCGTTGGTGTTCATTTGCCGAAGTGATGCAGGCTGCAGATCAGGTCATTAGAAAGCAGGTTGAAGGTCGAACCCGCGAGTACGCCAGAAATAGAATCAAATTTCATGTTGGCCGGGCTAATTTTGTAGATGCGCATAATTTAGAGCTTAAAAAAAGCGATGGGACTTACGATAAAATTAAGGGTCGATATTTCCTCATTGCCACAGGATCTAGCCCCTATCATCCATCGGATGTAGATTTTAAACACCCCTGTATTTTTGATAGCGATTCCATACTTAGCCTTGACCGAACGCCTCGTAATATCATTATCTATGGTGCCGGTGTTATTGGTTGTGAATATGCATCCATTTTTGCTGGTTTAGATACGCGGGTTGATCTGGTAAACACTCGAGATGGTCTGCTCGAATTTCTGGATGATGAGATTTCAGATGCTTTAAGTTATCACTTACGGGACTTGAATGTCACGGTTCGCCATAAAGAGGAATATGCACGTATAGAAACTCGTGACAATGGCGTCACAATGGAGTTGAAGTCTGGGAAGCGAATCCACGCAGAGGCTCTGTTGTGGTGTAACGGACGTAGTGGTAATACTCGAAATATGGGCCTTGAGGCGATGGGTTTGGATGTCGATGCCCGAGGACAGGTAACAGTAAATGAAAACTACCAAACCTCAGTCGAGAATATCTATGCCGCTGGTGATGTCGTTGGTTGGCCTGCTCTCGCCGGTGCAGCCTATGACCAAGGTCGATCGGCGGCCGGCCACATGTGTGGTCTGTCTAAGGTGTACCATGTGGATGATGTCGCAACAGGTATTTACACCATTCCAGAAATCAGCTTTGTGGGTAAGACTGAGTCGGAATTGACAGAACAACAAGTACCTTATGAAATTGGTCGTGCTTACTTCAAAAATATTGCCAGAGCACATATTTCCGGTGAGGAAGTGGGTGTTTTAAAGATTCTCTTCCATCAAGAGACGCTGCAAATCCTTGGTGTACACTGTTTTGGTGCTGAGGCTGCTGAGATTATTCATATCGGCCAGGCAATTATGAATCAGCCTGGTGATGCCAATACTATCGAGTATTTTATTCGCACGACCTTCAATTATCCCACTATGGCAGAGGCTTATCGTCTGGCTGCAATTAATGGCATTAATAGATTGAATAGAGAATCTAGAAAGCTGGTTATCTAGGGTGTTATAAATGTAATAAATGCCAGAAACTTCTCATTGTCTGGCATTTATTGTAGTGGATAGTGATCTGGTTATTCCGGGGCGTTGCCATTGCGTTTTAGGACTGAGTGAAGCACTCGGTCGTATTCAAAATAAACTACAAAATTTTCATATTCCCAAGATGATATGGGTGGTTCCCCTACTGGACCATTCAATTGTTGAGGCTCGCCATAACGTGCTTGCACTTGATCCTTGGTGATACCTTGGGTGGGGCGTTCGATACCCTGTTTCTCGACAGCCTGCTGGCCGACAGGAATGGTGATTTCATCGGCTACCAGCGGCAGAGATAAACAGCAAAAAAAGCTGATGGGTAGCAAAAGTTTGTTCATGGTATGGATCCCTTATTACCTGTCGTTCGTCATCTGTACCCTCATTATAGTAAGCTGAAATGTAATAAGTGCAACTGCAAAATTGTGAGCGATGGAATAAACATCTAATCAATCACATAAATGGTTGCTTGTTTGACCTGCGTGATTCCGTTTTAATGCTTTTCAATGAATGCCAACCTACCCCTATTTATCGGTTTACGCTACATCCGCAGTAAGCGGCGCAACGGATTCGTGTCTTTCATCTCATTACTGTCTTTTATAGCGATGACAATTGGTGTTATGGCATTAGTCGTTGTGCTTTCTGTTATGAATGGTTTCGACCATGAGATCAAAAATAGAATCCTCAATGTGGTGCCCCACATTACTTTAACCAGTGACCGGGGTGTCGAGGAGTGGCGGCAACTGGGTGCTCGAACTGTTAATGTCAGCAATGTAGAAGCCTATGCCCCGTTTGTGGAGGCCTATGGGTTGTTGTCTGCATCGGGTTTAAGCCAGGGCGTCTTAATACAGGGTGTAGACCCATCGTATGAAGAGGGTGTGAACACCATAAGCCAACATATGGTGGTTGGTGATATCGAATATTTGCAGTCCGGAGAATATGGCATAGTGTTAGGAAATCTACTTGCTCGGTCTCTAGGCGTCATAATCGGGGATTCGGTTATTCTCTCTATTCCATCGCTCAATGTGACACCTGCTGGTATTTTTCCACGGTACAAGCGCTTTAAGGTTGTCGGTGTCTTTCAGGTCGGGGCGCAGGTGGATAATAACTTGGCATTTATCCACTACAAGGATGGTCAAAAACTCTTACGTTTTGGCGACAAAGTCAGCGGTATAAAATTGCGTGTATCTGATCCATATTCAATTGATTCGATGGCAAAAGCGCTTGAAAAGCAAGCGGGTAAAAAATACAAGGTTCGAACTTGGGCCGAAGACTTGGCTAGTTTGTTTCAGGCCATCAAAATGGAAAAAAAGGTTGTGGGTACCTTATTGGCTGCAATTATTGCTGTGGCGGCTTTTAACATTATTGCCAGTCTTGTCTTGGTGGTTGCTGATAAGCGGCGAGATATAGCAGTTCTACGCACTCTGGGGGCTACAGCTAAGACTGTATCCTGGATCTTTATGATTCAAGGTAGTGTGATTGGCTGTCTTGGCGTGGTGGCGGGTGGCACGTTGGGCTGTCTGCTGGCTATGTTTGTTGGTGATATTGTGGGCTGGTTGGAGCAAATAATAGGTTTCCAAGTGTTTGACCCCAATGTTTATTTTATTAGTCAGCTGCCTTCGAAATTATTGTGGGAGGATGTAGCTCTGGTGTGTTCGTTTGGGTTGGTTTTAAGCCTCTTGGCTACGTTATATCCTGCTAGCCGTGCTGGCCAGGTTCTACCTGCGGAGGCATTACGTTATGACCGATAAGAATCAGTGGGTATTACAATGTCAGCAATTGTCGAAAGCTTATGTTCAGGGTGCTGATAAAGTCGCAGTGATTGAAGACCTTGATCTGATGGTTAGCCCAGGAGAGCGCGTCGCTATCGTGGGTGCTTCTGGCTCAGGAAAGACCACCTTGTTAAATCTGTTGGGAGGGTTGGATGATCCTTCTGCCGGTACGGTAAAAGTCATGGGTTCTGATTTGGCTGATATGAATGAATCCCAGCGAGCCAGGTGGCGGAATAGAAATTTAGGTTTTGTCTATCAGTTTCATCATTTGCTCAATGAGTTTTCGGCGCTTGAAAATGTGGCTATGCCCTTATTGATTGCCAAGGTTTCGGTGGCAGAAGCCCGGAGCAGGGCAGAGGAGATTCTGCATCAGGTGGGTTTGGCGCATCGTTGTCACCACAATCCATCAGAACTATCAGGTGGCGAACGTCAACGCGTTGCCATTGCCCGAGCTTTGGTTGCGCATCCAGCCTGCGTATTGATGGACGAGCCCACCGGTAACCTCGATCCTGCAACGGCTGAAAAAGTACTTTCTCTGCTACTAGAGTTGAATCGAGAGCTGGCGATAAGTTTTGTGGTTGTCACCCACGAGCAGCATGTGGCTTCACAAATGGATCGAGTGCTGTCACTGGATGGTGGAAAACTGGTTGATGTGACAGGCACGACTAAGTTGCAGGCTCAAGGTTGCTGAAATGTTTAGTCCATTTCCTATTTTTGTAGGCCTAAGGCATTTTACCTCGGGTAGTACTAATCGGCTGGTTTCGTTTATCTCCTTTCTAGCCATTCTGGGGTTGGTCTTGGGCGTTGCATTATTGGTCGTGGTGATGTCCATCATGAATGGTTTTGACCATGAAATGGAAACGCGAATTCTCGGTTCCGTTCCGCATGTTCGACTCTTTAAAGAGCGTGGCGTTGGTGATGCCATCGCCTTGAAGCAAAGGTTAGAATCCATTGAAAATGTTCATGCGGCGATGCCCTTTGCCCAAATTGAGGGGTTGCTGGCGAAGCAAAGCAACACCCATCCTGTCGAGGTGCTTGGGCTTTCTGAAGACTTAAGTCAACCATTCATCGGTGGGTTTGTGTCACCGCAACTTCTTTCGTCATTAAATGGCGAAGGTAGTGGGTTACTTTTAGCGAAAGGGGTGGCCAGCAGGCTCTCTGCTGAAGTGGGGGATCGAGTGTCATTGTTAGTTCCTCAAGCTGGTAAGGACAATAAACGGTCATTGGCACCAAAGCTGAGTGTGTTTAATATCGTAGGGATTTTCGAGACTCACACTGCTCTAGATCAACGTTTGGCAATAGCGAGGCTGGATGTTGTTGGCGTGTTGGCAAGCACCAACGGTCTCCCTCAGGGAATGCAGATCAAGCTGGATGACGTTTTTCAGGCACGTCAAACTGGGTTTAATATCCTTAGATCACTTCCTTCAGGCTATCGCTTTTCTGACTGGATTCAAACCCATGGCAATCTCTATCAAGCCATAAAAATGTCGCGAAACATGGTTTCCCTCCTAGTGTTTTTAATTATTGGTATTGCCGTATTTAATGTGATTTCAATGTTGATGATGACGGTCATAGATAAACGCCCGGCCATCGCTATTCTCAAAACACAGGGTGCAACAAATGGTGAAATTATTGCCACCTTTTTGACCCAAGGCTTTTTTATTGGTGCAGTAGGTTCAATGCTTGGCGCATTAATCGGTGTTGTTTGTGCCTGGCAAGCATCTGCGCTTGTAGGTGGGTTGGAAAAATTGCTGGGACTTCGTTTTCTTAACTCTGAAGTTTATCCCATTGACTACTTGCCTTCAGAGCTGGTTTGGGGGGACGTATTGTTGGTGGTGATCGTGGCATTAGGGCTAAATTTTGTTGCGACGCTATATCCTGCGATACGAGCTGCTCGAACTCGGCCAGCAGAAGTCTTGCGCTACGAATAGCCATTTAATTCTATTGATTGCCTGACTAGAGTTGATTACTTTTCAGTCTTTTCTTATTGCGTGCATCCCAATTTTTTATGACTTTCCAGCGCCATAGGTAATGGATAACTAAGTAGGCAATACCGCCAAAGACCAAACCGCATAGCAAGCTTCCGGTTAGTAGTGGTAGCCAGATGGCCTCACTTTGAGAAATCACCCAGTCCCAACTTAGCTCAATGCTGAATGTGATCGCTTCCTGACCAAGAAGCAAGACGCCGACACCGTAGCTGAACAAGAAAATAGGGGTAAAGGTTAGTGGGTTGCTAATCCAGATTAATGCCATGGCAACGGGTAAGTTCGTACGAAACATTAGTGCCAGTAGTGCCGCGACAATGGTCTGCCCCGGAATGGGGAGAAAGGCACAAAATATGCCAATAAAGAAAGATGCCGAGATAGAAGATCGGTTGATGTGAAATAAGTTAGGATCCCTGAATAACGGGCCCATCCATCGAATAGCACGACTTTCGGTGATCTTGTGAGGGTCAGGTAACCAATTACGTAAAATTTTCTTTGGCATTTTCTTGAGGCCAGCAAGAAATAAGGCGCGATTATGCACAGTTTTATCGACAGACACTACCGCTTAAGTCAATTGGATTAGAACTGTTTGCGGCGTAGCATAATGATTGTTGCATAGGGCAAAAAACTTATCAGGTATACCATGGTCTAGTACGGGCTAAATAGTTAGATAAAACCAGAAGAAGGAGCACATTATGGAAACAATCGCTACTAGTTGGGTATATACCATACTCAATTTTTTAGCCGCATTTTTCGTCGTGCTGATGGGGCTGGGCATCGTTTTGATTGCCATCGTCTACGTTATAGACGTAACCCAAACACGCCATGCTGTTCGTCGAAATTATCCCGTGATTGGTCGTTTCCGTTATTTATTTGAGCATATGGGAGAATTCTTTCGGCAGTATTTTTTTGCGATGGACCGAGAGGAGTTACCATTTAACAGAGCTGAACGATCCTGGGTTTATCGGGCAGCAAAAAATATTGATAGAACCCTTGCCTTTGGTTCTACCCGAGACTTGCGCCCGGAAGGCTCCATCTATTTTGTCAACTGCGCCTATCCTACCCGGGGTGAGGATGCTGTGGCTCCCAGCCCTGTGACCATTGGTCCTCATTGCGATCACCCCTATACAACAGCCTCGCTAATCAATATTTCTGGTATGAGCTTTGGTGCCTTGTCAAAACCGGCCGTGCGAGCACTTTCTCAAGGTGCTGCCAAGTCAGGTTGTTGGTTGAATACGGGAGAAGGGGGGCTGTCTCCGTATCACCTGGAAGGCGGGTGTGATCTTGTTTTTCAAATCGGTACCGCCAAGTTTGGCGTTTGTGATGGGAATGGCAACCTCAGTGAAGAGCGTTTACGGAAAGTTTCCGTGCACCCTGAGGTGAAAATGTTTGAGATTAAATTAAGTCAGGGGGCCAAGCCTGGAAAAGGTGGGATTTTACCGGGAGCCAAAGTGACTGAAGAGATCGCTACTATTCGGGCAATTGAAATAGGTAGAGATGCCATAAGTCCCAATCGTCATGCTGAAATTGTCGATGCTGAAAGCTTGCTGGCGATGATTGCCAGAGTGCGTAATATCACCGGGAAACCGGTGGGCTTTAAGTGCGTTATCGGGGACTCGCTCTGGCTGGAGGAGCTTCTTCAGTTGATTGTTGAGCGGGGTGAAGAGGTTGCGCCCGATTTCATCACAATAGATGGTGCAGAAGGGGGTTCCGGTGCGGCACCCAAGCCTTTGCTGGATTATATGGGGCTGCCTATTTGTGAGAGTCTACCTGAAGTTGTCGATCTACTGAGAGGCTACGGGTTGCGCGATCGTATTAAGGTGATAGCTTCTGGAAAAATGATCGTACCTTCGGGTGTTGCCTGGGCTCTCTGCATGGGGGCTGATTTTGTCGTCAGTGCGCGTGGGTTTATGTTTTCTCTGGGCTGTATTCAGGCGATGCAGTGTAATAAAAACACCTGTCCTACCGGTGTGACAACGCATGATCCTAAGTTGCAGCGTGGTTTGAACCCGGAGGTTAAGTCTGAACGGGTGGCCAATTATGTTTTTAATATGACCTATGATGTCGGGATGATTGCTCACTCATGTGGCGTATTAGAGCCTCGTCAATTAAAGCGAATTCATTCCAGAGTCGTCACTCAATCAGGTCGCTCCGTCACTCTTGAAAGCCTTTATCCCTCTGTGCCGGATGGGTCAATGGTGCGTGCATCAATGGGTGAGAGCGGCAATCAAAAAATAATAAATATGGAGTAAATCAACAAGTTCTACAGTAAGAAGATCATGAACTAAACTGTAATACAAGTTGATCCAGCGGTTTTACCTCGGGTGAGTTTCCCCATTAAAGGGAGTGGGATGGGAAAATCAATAGACAAAACCAGTTTCAGTAAGCGAGATTTCAAGGCTTTTGAGCGTAAATTACATCGGTGTTTGAATGCGCTTGAACTACTACTTGAAAGGCCGGGTTTTGGCCAGGGTGAAGCGAGTATTGGTGCGGAGCTTGAGCTGTATCTTCTCGATAGTAAGGGCGCGCCACTGTTTGATAATGTGGCGATCCAAAAGCAGTATGCAGACCCTCTCCTGACACTCGAATTAAACCGTTATAATCTTGAATACAATTTCAGCCCGGTGTCAGCTGCGGGCGAGCCATTTTCTGCCCTTGAACAACAAATGCTCGATACACTTGATCGGCTGCAAACGCTGGTTTCTCTCCAGCAAGGATTTGTCTTGCCCATTGGCATTCTTCCAACGCTCCGGCCTGAGGACTACGGCGAAGGCGCGATGACAGATGAGCCTCGTTATCACGTCCTGAAGAATATACTTCATCAGATGCGGGACACGTCATATGGCATTAATATCGATGGTGAAGATGCTATTCACTTGGTGCAGGGTGATGTAACTCTGGAAGGAGCTTGTACCTCTTTTCAGCTTCATTACCGAATGGACTTGCCTCGATTTGCGCCTCTCTGGAACTGTATTCAGCTAGTTACACCATTGGTGCTTGGTGTATCAGCTAATTCCCCGCTGTTATTGGGTCACCGTTTGTGGCAGGAAACTCGAGTACCCTTGTTTAAGCAGTCGATTGATGGTCCCGATGGCACAGGTAATGAGTGGCAGAATCCCGCCAGAGTGAGTTTTGGTCAAGGGTGGCTGGGTAGTGATCCGATGTCTTTATTCCGAGAGATGGTTCAGTTGTATCGCCCGATGATTCCACTGATGTCGGATGAAGATCCCGTCAAGCTCGTCAAGCAAGGCGGAATTCCGCGTCTGGATGAGCTTTGTTTGCACGATGGGACTATTTGGTCATGGAATAGGCCAATTTATGATCCCGAGGGCGATGCTCATTTGCGAATTGAAATGCGTGCATTGCCCGCAGGGCCAACACCGGTTGATATGGCGGCAAATGCCGCGCTATTTATTGGCTTGGCAGAAGGTTTAGTCGATAGGATCGACTCGCTCGTATCGGCTCTTCCATTCTCTTATGCAGAGTATAATTTTTATCGGGCCTCTCAATTTGGATTAAATGCCAAGATTCTCTGGCCAGATATTTTTCAGAATGGACTTCAGGAAAAGTCGCTATCGGAGGTGGTATGCCAACTCTTGCCGCTTGCAGCCGAAGGGTTGAAGAAAATAGGTGTTAGTGACGTAGAGTCCAGGCGATTGCTCGGAATCATTGAAGGCCGTCTAAGCCGTGGTCGGAATGGTGCAATGTGGCAATTGACGAATTATTCATCTTTATTGGAACGTAACATTAGTAGACAGGAGGCCTGCCGGAGACTTGTTGCCGCCTACAGGGAGCGGTCAGTCACCAATACTCCCGTATCAGAGTGGGATGATATCTAAAAATTATTACCTGGGGCGGTTGTCGTGGTTGCCAGAGCCTGTGGTTTGAGTGTTAGCCTTATCATAATAAGGCGTAGACTATAGAGGGTAACTAGTATGTTGAGTAGGTTGTTGAGGGGGCGTTGTTGATGTCAAATGAAGTGGTATTTAGGTATTGGGAGAATCCCTTGCCCGAGCAGATTGCACCCACTGTTCCCGCGTTCCTCTCTCAGTTAGATGGCCCTACGATTCTTCAGATTAGTGGGCGTGACACTACCCGTTGTAGAGTTGTTGTGACACTGTTGCATGGTAATGAGCCCTCCGGACTCAAGGCGCTTCATCAACTATTACTGTCGAGGTTTCAACCGGAAGTATCTATTCTGTTTGCCGTTATTTCTGTCGATGCAGCATTGGCGGAACCATTATTTTCTCATCGTTTTTTGCCGGGTCAGCGTGATATGAACCGGTTGTTTCTTCCCCCGTTTAATGATCTTCAGAGCTCTATTGCAGAGGAACTCCTTGAGAGAATTCGTGATGCTCGACCAGAAGCTGTCATCGATATCCATAATACATCGGGGGATGGGCCAGCGTTTGCTGTGTGTGTTGAACCACATACTCGCTATGTTGATTTGGCATCACTATTTACCCACAGATTGGTTATTACTGGCCACCGCCTTGGTGCCTTGATGGAGGTGCCTGACTTGGGGTGCCCCGTACTCACGGTGGAATGTGGGGGTTCTAGGCAGGTGCAATCCGATGATATTGCACTACACGGGCTGACTCGATTTATGACTCAAGCCCAACTTTATACTTCCGTTGCCATTGAGAAAATGGATATTTATCACCATCCGGTGCGGTTGGAGCTAACTCAACAAGGCCGCATGTGTTATGCCGATAAGCGGCAACCCAGTATGGATATCACCGTGCCTGAGCACATAGACCGACGAAATTTTGGAGTTGTCAGGCCAGATACTTCATTGGCTTGGCTCGGCCCCCAGGGTATGGCCAAACTTCTGGTACTTGATGAGTTTGGCCATAATGTCACCAGTGATTTCTTTGTTGAGAGGGATGGTAGGCTTTATCCCAAAACAACCCTTAAGTTATTTATGGCCACCACCAATCCAGAGATTGCCGTGAGTGACTGTCTATTTTATGCGGTGAAAGAAACCGATCATGATTGGAGTGAAACTGGGGATGATAATGCCGGTTGGAGTTAGTGATTGTCCTCAACATAGCCCGGGCATCTTGCAAGGCCTCTGCCGGCTCTATTAAGTAAATGTTGCAGATTCCTGGTCATTCAAATTAAACGACTTAAATAATCTGGCACCACTTCAGAGGCAAGACCGTAGTGTTGCTCTCTAAATCGGGAACCGTTATTTGAAGATTCCAGGTTTAATTCAACCGTGTGAGCGCCAGCAGCCTGGGCAATTTCAAAAAAACCGGCAGCCGGGTAGACATTGCCGGAAGTGCCAATCGCAATGAATAGATCACAGTGGCTGAGTGCACGAGAAATCTCATTCATATATAGCGGTACTTCTCCGAACCACACAACATGAGGCCGGAGATTGCCTGGCATGTTGCAACAATCACATAGACTGAGAGGGGATGTGTCACCTCTACATTTATAGATGGCACCAGATTGTTTGCAGCGAATTTTCAACAGTTCGCCATGCATATGGTAGAGATTATTGCTGCCCGCTCTCTCGTGTAGGTTGTCAATGTTTTGGGTGATGAGGGTAAATTCACCAGAAAACCTTTGCTCAAACTCCGCTAGTGCGATGTGGGCCTGATTTGGTTCGATGTGCTTATGAAGCAGCTGATTACGACGCTGGTTATAAAAGTAGTGGACGGTGTCTGGGTCTTTAACAAAACCATCGGGTGATGCTACATCTTCGATATGGTGATCTTCCCATAGCCCATCACTCGCTCTGAAGGTTCGTATTCCTGACTCTGCAGAAACTCCGGCACCCGTTAATATGACGATTGATTGATAGGGCTGGCAGGACATTATGGGTAGCCTTTGTGTATAGGGTGATTCATCGATCGACGTTTAGGTGAATTTTAGCAGACGTTTCGCTGTGCCAAGGGAGCCATTGCGGAAAGGTTGGCGAGCTAAACTTTTTCTGGGTCAGCGGGTCACATAGAAAACATATTCTGGCAGAATCCTTTTATGAGAGATACAACTACCCTTTTACTCAACACATTGTCAGACACAGATTTTCCACCCCTACATAGAGCTACGTTGACTACCTTGCAGGTTAATCTGGGTTACCTTTGTAATCTTAGTTGTACACACTGCCATGTGAATGCAGGGCCTAGCCGTACAGAGCTAATGGATCTGGCCACCATTAATTTAGTGCTCGATGTCCTGAGAGAAAAAAAATTGACGACTCTGGATCTCACTGGCGGAGCCCCGGAGATGAATCCTCATTTTCGCTACCTGGTTACAGAGGCAAGGAAGCTGGGGGTGGAGGTTATTGATCGCTGCAACTTAACTGTCTTATTGGAACCGGATTATAACGGGTTGGCCCAGTTCCTTGCTGACCAGCAGGTTACAATCGTCGCTTCATTACCCTGCTACACTGAAAAAAATGTCGCTGAACAGCGCGGTAAAGGTGTTTTTAAGCAGAGTATCGAAGCGCTAAAAGTACTTAATAAACTCGGCTATGGTCATGACGAGTCATTACCCCTTAACCTAGTATATAACCCCAATGGTGCATTTTTACCGCCTAACCAGCAGCAACTGGAAACAGAATATAAAGTAAGGCTCGGTAAAGATTTTGGGATTACCTTTAATCAACTATATGCCATTACCAATATGCCAATTAGTCGTTTTGGCGCTGTGTTGCTGGCCAACGGCGAGTATGAAAACTATATGCGGCTTCTCAAGGAGAATTTCTCTGATCAAAATCTAAACACTGTTATGTGCCTGAACATGCTCAGCGTTGACTGGCAGGGTAATATTTACGATTGCGATTTTAATCAGATGTTGAATATTCCCATGCAGCTGGATACTCGTCATATAGCCTCGGATAGACCTCGTCATTTACGGGATATACTCGCGCTTGATCTGCTCAAGCAACCGATTGTGACAGCGGACCACTGCTATGGCTGTACAGCGGGTCAAGGTAGTAGTTGTGGTGGTGCATTAGGCGTATGAAGGTTGCTGTCAGTATTATTATTCCGACACTTAATGAAGCATTAGGAATAGAACGCTGCCTGAAAAATTTACAGTCATTGCGTGAGCGAGGAGTAGAAGTAATTGTTTCCGATGGGTGCAGCACCGACGGTACACGCGAATTAGCAATTCTGTACGCAGACAACGTAATCGACACTGATCCGGGGCGGGCATCGCAAATGAATGCTGGTGCACTGCTGGCTAATGGCGAGTTCCTCCTGTTTTTACATTCAGATACGTTGTTACCGGCAGAATTTTCTCAAGAATGGTTAACGGGGCTGGCCTGGGGGTTTTTCCCGGTAAAGCTGAGTGGTGTTGCTTGGCAGTTTCGCCTGATTGAGCGCGCCATCAATCTACGCTCACGGTTGTCAGGCATTGGTACGGGAGATCAGGCACTTTTCATTCGTCGCACCTTGTTTGAATCTATTGGTGGTTTTGCCAATATTCCTTTGATGGAGGATGTAGAGTTATGCCGACGTTTAAAAGCTGACAGCTGTCCGGTGATACAGAGAGATCCAGTAACCACCTCTAGCCGTCGCTGGGAGCAAAGAGGCATTATCCGTACGGTCGTGCAAATGTGGCATTTGCGATTGGCTTTCTTTCTGGGAGCCTCGCCCAGCAACCTTGTAAAGCAATATTATCCTTAATGGCACAGATACCAGACAAGACAGTTAAGTACCCGAATAGTTGTTTGTTGCAGTTTGCAAAAGCGCCTCTGTTAGGTTCGGTGAAAACCAGGCTCGAAGCTTCGCTGGATAAACAGCAGTGTCTGCAGTTGCATGAGTCCCTCGTGAAGCATCAATTTTTGACTCACCAGGCATCTGTAGTTTCGCACTTTGAATTGTGGTGTAGCGCTGAGCATGACTTTTTTCATCGGCTAGCGAAAGGCTCTGGTGTTCAGGTCAAAATACAACGGGGGATTACGCTTGGGGACCGGATGGCGAATGCCTTTGTGGATCGATTAAAGCAATTCAGTCGGGTTGTTATCATTGGCAGCGATTGTCCAGCTCTTCAAGAGGAATATGTTGCTCAGGCATTGGATGCCCTGGTAGACGATGTGCCTGCAGTATTTGGCCCGGCGAATGATGGCGGTTATGTGTTAGTTGGGTTGAATCGCTTTAATTCGACCCTTTTTGAAGGCGTCCCATGGGGTACAGAAAATGTGATGGATGTGACTCGAAGCCGACTTAAAAATCTTGGCTGGCAGTGGCAAGAATTATCACCATTATCTGATATAGATCGCCCGGAGGACCTTGCGGAACTGTTAAATTTCACTAAATTTCATAAATTCCACTCATTATTTTTGTAACCCTATAATTATAAAGGGTTTGTTTTTCTTGACGGGTTTCAATTTTAGGCTTATTTTTCGGAAAATACCCAGTGATCTATTGCTGGGACGCTGAAGTGGTTGGTATCGAGATGGAGGAATTTCGATATGAGTGGCGAAGATGCACTAGAAGATGATGATTTTGACCTAGATGATGACATTGAAGAGCAGGATGTTAAGAAAACCGTACACGCTGCAGATTCTGATATTAGACGTCGGTTGGAAGACCAGCTTGAAGAGCGACGTTTGAGAAAAAGCATTCAAGACTACGATTTTGATCTAGATTAATAAACGAGGCCTGGTCTGTTTGCATTCTGGCTAATGCAAATTACTGCGATCTTTTCTCTTATTTACTCAAGTTTTTGGCATAATACCGCCTTTGCTCAAGGCCGGGTTATACATTGTCACCCCAAACCGTCATTTTTTCATTGGATTCTCTCGCCTTCGAGCGGGATGACAAGCTATTGTTTGCCAATATTAATCTGGCTATGTCCTCGGGTGAAATTGTTCAAGTCGAAGGGCCTAACGGTTGTGGAAAGACAACCTTGTTACGCATTATTTCAACAGCATTAAGTCCAACCTCTGGAGAACTACGCTGGCACGGCCAGCCAGTGACCCGTTGTCGTCTGGAGTATTTGCAGAACTTGTTTTTCTTGGGGCACCAGCCGGGACTTAAGCAGTCGCTCTCTCCAGAGGAAAACCTGCATTGGTGGCGTCGGATGAACACGAATGACAGTCAGCTAGGTAACCGAGAGGTGCTCGCCAGTATAGGTCTTTGCGGCTACGAGGATGTGCCTTGTTATACCTTGTCTGCTGGACAGCAACGCCGTGCGGCGTTGGCAAGGCTGCTCATCACCAAAGCACCTCTGTGGGTGTTGGATGAGCCATTTACAGCCATTGATAAGCAAGGTGTTGCCCAACTCGAACAGTTGTTGATGGGGCATGTTGCTCGGGGCGGAATGGTCGTATTGTCTACCCATCAGGATCTGGGGATTGACGCAGTGCGACGTATATCCCTACCGTTAATGGCGGAGGTCAGTTGATCATGGGGCAGGGATTTTCTGCAATTTTTTATCGAGATTTACTACTGGCCTTTCGTCATAGGGGCGAAATAGCCAACCCCGTCATTTTCTTCTTTATCGTGGTTACCCTCGTACCTTTGGGTTTGACCCCTGAGGCGAGTCGTTTGGCGCAAATTGCACCGGGTATTTTGTGGGTGATGGCGCTTTTGGCCTCGTTATTGTCGGTTGAGGGCTTGTTTCAAAGTGATTACCGAGATGGGACTTTGGAGCAGTTATTGATCTCCCCGCAGCCCCTCTACCTTATGGTCTTGGCCAAAGTGCTCGTTCACTGGCTTATCACGGGGCTACCTCTCACTCTTTTAGCACCGCTTTTAGGTATGATGTTGTCTCTACCCAAGGCCGGGTATTTGCCTCTCGTTTTGAGTTTGTTTATGGGTACTGCTGTATTAAGTTTGATCGGTGCGATTGGTGCTGCTTTGACGGTGGCATTGAGAAAAGGTGGATTACTGTTGTCGTTGATAGTGATGCCCCTTTATATGCCAGTATTGATATTCGGAGCCAATACGGTTCAGCGGGCAGTCGACGGGTTTCCTGTCGCAGGTCCCATGGCCATTATGGGTGCTTTGCTGGCGGTTTCGTTATTGATTTCGCCTTTTGCTACGGTTGGCGCACTTCGAGTTAGTATGCACGGTTAAAAAACAAGGTTTCTATGTTCTTGAGCAGCGAGGATTAAAGACAGAGATGTGGCAATGGTTTCATAGATTAGGGTCGCCGCGCTGGTTCTATCAAGCGAGCGGTAAGTGGCTGCCGTGGTTATCTTTACTGGCTGCGATCCTATTGAGTGTTGGAATCGCTTGGGGGTTGGGTTTTGCTCCCGAAGATGCCAAGCAGGGTAATAGTTTTCGAATCATTTATATTCATGTTCCGGCCTCTTTCCTAGCATTGGCTGGTTATTATGTCATGGCCCTCGCGGGTGCCGTTGGGCTAATCTGGAAAATGAAGCTGGCTGATATGGTGATGAAGTCGGCGGCGCCAATCGGCGCAATACTGACTTTTGTGGCCTTGGTGACAGGTTCAATATGGGGTAAGCCGACGTGGGGAACCTATTGGGTTTGGGATGCTCGAATTACCTCTATGCTGGTTTTGTTTTTTCTCTATCTGGGAGTGATTGCATTGCAATATTCCTATACCAGTCAGGATGCGGCCAGTAAGTCCAGTGCGGTGCTATCGCTGGTAGGAATGGTGAATATTCCCATCATCTACAAATCGGTAGACTGGTGGTATACGTTGCACCAGCCCGCCACCATCAAGTTCACTGAAGCACCCTCCATGCATCCGGATATGTTTCACCCGCTCTTGGTGATGATCCTGGGGTTCTATTGTTTTTATGCGGTGGCATTGATTCTTAACACCAGAGTGGAAATTTTAAATCGTGAACGCAGGACGCGGTGGGTACTGGACATGTTGCTTAATTCTAAAAAGGGTAGTAGTTAATGTTCCAGTTCGATAGTTTTAATGAGTTTGTACAAATGGGCGGTCATGGCCCCTATGTATGGGCTTCTTATGTGATCTCTCTGGCTGTGCTAGCGTGGCTGATAGTAAGCCCGCTATTGCGTAAGCGAAAGCTTGTTCAGGAGGTTGTTAGAGAGCGGCGTAGAGAGGCTGCACGTCAATCTAACCCCGTTTCAGCTGAACATGTTTCCCAAGGGAAAGCGTGATATATAGGGTTACTACCCTGTCGTTACAATCCGAATATTGAAGAGATAGTTATGCATCCAATACGACGCCAACGATTATTTATGGTGATTTTTATTGTTGTTATCGCCTCGGTGGCGGTGGCCCTGTTGAGCTTTGCCCTACGAGAAAACATCAATCTGTTCTATCCACCCTCTGATATTGTTTCCGGCGAGGCTCCCAAAGGCGTTCGCCTCCGTGCTGGCGGGATGGTTGTGGCCGATAGTGTGATGCGAGCCGATGATTCCCTATTTACTCGTTTTAAAATTACCGATGGGGAAGCCACTGTGGAGGTTCATTTTACGGGCATCCTTCCTGATTTGTTTGCCGAGGGAGAGGCCGCTGTGGTGATGGGCGAAATTGATCAGGGTGGCGTATTTATGGCTTCTGAAGTACTAGCTAAGCACGATGAAAACTATACGCCACCCGAAGTGGCTGATGCGATGGAACAGGCCCATCAGAGAGCCAATGCAAGCGGTTCTGATGAGAAAGCTGTAAGTGTTTCTGAATAAGGTTTCGCCAAAAAGGACATATATAGATGATTGCTGAATATGGGCATTTTGCACTGATATTGGCTTTGGTTCTGGCGCTAATGCAGTCAGTTCTCCCCCAGATGGGTGCGGTGACAGGAAATCGTCTGTGGATGGCGTCAGCCAGACCACTGGTTGTTGGTCAAACATTGATGGTCGCCTTTAGCTTTGGCTGCTTGGTAAATTTGTTTTTAAATGACGATTTTACAGTTCAGTATGTGGCAGCAAATTCTAATACCTTGTTACCAGATCGATACAAGGTTAGTGCGGTATGGGGTGCTCATGAGGGGTCATTGTTGCTCTGGGTTTTAATCCTTGCCCTGTGGAGTTTTGCCGTAGCATTGTTTAGTCGCTCATTGCCCCAACTGTTAGTCGCCCGTGTCCTGAGTGTGATGGGCCTGATTAGTGTCGGTTTTTACCTGTTCCTGTTGTTTACCTCTAATCCGTTTGAGCGAAACCTACCTTTTTCTCCTATGGAGGGTGCCGATCTAAATCCTCTTCTTCAGGATGTCGGACTGATTTTTCACCCGCCCATGCTGTATATGGGGTATGTGGGATTTTCAGTGGCTTTTGCATTTTCTATTGCGGCGTTGTTGGCGGGAAGAATGGATGCTGCATGGGCGAGGTGGACTCGTCCCTGGACCAACGTAGCCTGGATGTTCTTGACGCTGGGTATTGCCCTGGGTAGCTGGTGGGCTTACTACGAACTGGGTTGGGGTGGCTGGTGGTTTTGGGACCCTGTGGAAAATGCCTCATTCATGCCTTGGTTAGTTGGGACTGCACTGGTTCATACGCTGGCGGTGACGGAAAAAAGAGGGGTGTTTCGGAGCTGGACATTGCTTCTGGCTATATTTGCCTTTTCACTGAGTTTACTGGGTACTTTTTTGGTGCGCTCAGGTGTGCTGACATCTGTTCATGCTTTTGCTGCAGACCCGACTCGGGGTGTGTTTATTCTTGGTTTTCTTGCCGTGGTGGTTGGCGGTTCTCTGCTACTTTATGCCCTTCGTGGGCCGGCGATAAAGGGCACCGCTAGCTTTGCTGGATTATCACGGGAAATGTTTGTGCTGATTAACAATATTTTATTGGTCAGCATCATGGTGATTATCCTTCTAGGGACACTTTATCCTCTCATTGCCGATGTGATGGACTGGGGAAAAATATCCGTAGGGCCTCCCTACTTTAATTTATTTTTTGTGCCTCTGATGTTGTTATTGGCGGTACTGATGGCAATGGGCTCTGTATTGCGCTGGAAGCGCAACCCTTCGGCTAATCTCAAGCGTTATTTCAATATTCCACTGTTGCTTTCTCTATCGGTGGGTTTGTTATTTCCTCTTGCTTATGGCGATAACTATAGCGTCATGGCCGCTGTGACCGTGGCAGTTGCTACGTGGGTGGCGACGGTTACATTGGTCGATATTTGGCATAAATCTGGCCATTCACGCTCTCGTTGGTTTGGTTTGACCCGACTTAAGGGTAGTTATTATGGGATGGTGTTAGCTCACCTTGGCGTGGCGGTATGTATTGTCGGCGCGGGTTTAACCAGTATTTACAGTATTCAGCGAGATATCCGGATGGAGCCAGCAGACAAGGCTGATGTCGCCGGCTATCAGTTTGAGTTCAGGGGGATGCAGCCGGTTCAGGGGCCAAACTACATTGCAGATCAGGCATTGATTATCGTGACTAAAAATGGCCGACAAATTGCTGAGTTAACACCTGAGAAGCGCCGCTATATGGCGAGTGGTCAAACGATGACCGAGGCGGCCATTGATAACGGTCTGATGCGTGATCTATACGTAGCATTAGGTGAGCCACTTAAAGGTGAAGCGTGGGCCATACGTGTTTATGTGAAGCCATTTGTGCGATGGATTTGGTTGGGTGGCCTGCTCATAGCGGGGGGTGGGTTGCTTGCTGTTTTGGATAAACGCTATCGGCGCTATAAATCGGCTTCTTATTCCGAATCAGATTTGCTGGTTCATAGCTAGTGGTGGAAAAGGTGCTAACTAAGATGATCGTGCTAAGGGGGTGGAATGTATGGCAAGGATAAAGCTGTTTGTACCCTTGATTATATTTATTGTACTGGCTGTGTTTCTGCTGAATGGCTTAGAACGGGACCCTAATGCCATGCCGTCGGCATTGATTGACCAGCCAATACCTGAGTTTTTATTGCCAGTGCTTGGCGATGAAAACAGGCAAGTTGACCAGCAACTTTTTCAGGGACAACCAGCATTGCTTAATGTGTGGGCCACATGGTGTATTTCGTGTCGCGTAGAACACCCTTTTCTGAATAGTTTAGCGCAACAGGGTATTCGAATTGTTGGGCTGAATTATAAGGATGACGTGGTCGAAGCCAATAAGTGGTTGTCCGATAAAGGTGACCCGTATGCCTTGAGTATTGTTGACAGTACTGGACGAATGGGGCTGGATCTTGGTGTATTTGGCGCACCTGAAACCTACGTGGTAGATAGCAGCGGCACCATTCGGTATAAGCATGTGGGCGTTGTTGATGACCGTGTCTGGCAGCAACACTTATTGCCTATCTGGCAACAAATTAAGTAAAGCTATGTGCTAGTAAAATCATATTATACAAAGGCAACAATTCAAGCGAAGGATAAATAATGGCTGAAGAAGATTATCAACGAGGTATGAACGTTCGTCGTCGAGTTATGGGTGATGAATTTGTCGATAGGGCAATGGATGCCGTCACTGATTTTACCCAACCGGTTCAGGACTATATTAACGAAAATTGCTGGGGTTCCGTTTGGGCTAGGGAGACCTTGCCTTTAAAAACACGCAGTATCATTACCATCGCTACACTGGCAGCCCTCAAGGCGCCCAATGAGCTGAAAGGCCATGTGCGTGGTGCCATTCGTAATGGCTGTACGCCCGAGGAGATACGAGAAGTGTTGTTGCATACGGCACCCTATATCGGCGCGCCTGCATTGCAGGAAGCATTTCGGGCGGCAAAGGAAGTACTTGAAGAATAATTGATGGGTAGGGAAATTCGTACCGGTGAAAAAGCTTTAGGCATAAAAAAGCACCCGATCGGGGTGCCTTTTTTATTAGGTGTACTGAGCGTGTCAGTGCCTAGAAGCAAAGTGGCGGACCGGACGGGACTCGAACCCGCGACCTCCGGCGTGACAGGCCGGCATTCTAACCAGCTGAACTACCGGTCCGCATATGCTTTGAAGAAACTGGTGGGTGGTACAGGGGTCGAACCTGTGACCTACGCCTTGTAAGGGCGCCGCTCTACCAACTGAGCTAACCACCCAAGAGCGGTGCGTATTCTACTCATTCAAAAGTATGGGTCAAGGTAATAAGACAATATGTTACAACAATGAAAAAATACAGGAATGAAACCGGTGTTTAAGTGCTTGCGAAATTACACAATGTTTTTAGTTTTGATGGTTGTCAGTGGTTCAGCACTTTCGGTCGTCGAGCTTAGGGAGTTTTCCTCAGATCAGCAGCGCGATCGCTATCAAGTATTGGTGAATGAGTTGCGTTGTCCCAAGTGTCAAAACCAAAATTTGGCGGATTCAAACTCGCCGATTGCTGCCGACTTGCGTCAAGAAATATTTCGCATGCTTGAGGAAGGGAAGAGTGATCAGGAAATTGTGGATTTTCTGGTGGCGCGTTATGGCGAATTTGTGATGTATCGTCCACCGGTAAAAAAAACCACACTCTTGTTGTGGCTGGCGCCGGGCTTGTTATTAGTGGGCGGTGTGATCATTATGCTGACCATCCGGCGGCGCCAATCACCTGAAAGGAAAACTAATCCAATATTAAAGGCAGAGGAATTAGACCGTTTGGATGAATTGTTGGGTGAAAATTCTTTGGGTGAGACGGGTGATAGCTCATCTATTTCGAAAAAAGGTAGTAAGGATAAATGATGTGGACAGTACTCGCGCTTTTAACGTTGTTGGCGGCGGCTTTTGTTATATATCCATTGGTAAGAAAACCTGTCAGGCCTGTTGTTGATAAGACTGAAGCTACGTTTGATTTGGTTGAACATAAAAATGTCGAGTTATTCAAGGAGCAACTGCTTGAGCTAAAGCAGCAGTTGGAAGATGGTGATATTAAAGAATCGCAATATTCCGAATTGGTGTCAGAGCAGAAACGACTGCTGTTGAGTGATGCGCCAGACAAGGATTCGCGGGATTCGCTTTCTCATGCAATAGCAACACAAAAGACAGGCCGTGGGGCGTGGCTACTCATGGTGTGTTTGCTGTTGGTTCCACTTGTGGCCTTCGGTTTGTATCAGGTGTTGGGTGCCAGTGACGATGTTGAAATTGCTGAGTTACTGGAGGCTCGCAGGACTGTCTCCCTCGGGACCGAAGATTATTCAGTGCTGAGCAAGACGATACAGAGTCGAATATCCAGAAAACTAGCGAGTGAGGCAGACAATGTTTTTTATCTGGTGACCCTTGCTAGATTGCAGATGGAAGACGCTAATTTTTCTGCAGCTACCGCTTCATATCAAAAGGCCGTTAGTTTAGCGCCTAATGATGCAGAGCTTATGGCTGAATATGCACAAGCGCTCTACTTTGCAGCGGGTAGTAAATTTGAAGGTGAAGCCGGGTTGGTATTGGATAATGCGCTGGGTTTGGATCCGGGAAACCGGACGGCTCTAGGGCTTAACGGTATCCGTGCTTTTGAATCGGGTGATTATCAGTTGGCCGTTCGGAGTTGGCAGTTAGCATTGCAGTCAATCCCTCCTGGAAGTCCCCAGGCTCAGGCGCTACAGTCGGGTATTTTACGTGCCAGAAAACAGCTCGGTGAAGAGCTGCCATCATTGACTGTAAAGGTGGCTCTGTCTCCTGACCTGGAGGTGACGCCAGGCCAAGTGGTCTATGTGTTTGCCCGTGAATGGCAGGGTAAGCCAATGCCTTTGGCTGTGGCTAGATTGTTGGTAGAGGATTTGCCCACAACGGTAATTTTGGACGACACCATGGCGATGCCTGGTGGTGCGCCGTTATCTTCTATTGATTCAGTTGAAGTGGTGGCTCGGGTGTCTTTAAGTGGATCGGCGATTCCTTCGGCGGGTGACCTGGAGGGTGTTACGGGCGAGCTGGAGATGGGTAATACTAAGGTGCCAGTTCAGGTGGTTATCGATCATCAGTTATAGGTTTTATTTATCGTTTTACATGGCTTGTGGCTGTAGCTCAGCCGTGTAAAATCAACTCGTTATCTTTGAGTAAAGACGCTCGAATGATACGTTTATAGCAATAGCGTAAATTCTGGCAGGAAAGCCAAAAAAAGAGATATTCATGCGTCTGAAATGTATCAAGCTCGCCGGATTTAAGTCTTTCGTAGATCCGACAACCGTTTCCTTTCCTAGCAATCTTTGTGCTGTTGTTGGGCCGAATGGCTGTGGTAAATCGAACATCATTGATGCGGTTCGATGGGTTATGGGTGAGAGTTCAGCCAAACACCTGCGTGGCGAGTCGATGACTGATGTCATTTTTAATGGTTCTGGTGGCCGAAAGCCTGTGGGGCAGGCCTCCATCGAATTGGTCTTCGATAACTCAGATGCAAGCCTTGGTGGTGAATACGCTGCTTGGAGTGAAATATCCATTAAGCGAAAAGTGACTAGAGACAGCCAGTCAAATTACTACCTTAATGGTAATAAATGCCGACGCCGTGATATCACGGATATCTTCCTTGGTACGGGCTTGGGTCCTAGAAGCTATGCCATTATTGAACAGGGCATGATCTCCAATCTCATCGAGGCCAAACCTGATGAGCTTCGGGTTTATATCGAAGAGGCCGCAGGTATTTCTAAATACAAGGAGCGTCGCAGGGATACTGAAAACCGAATGCGTCGTACTCAGGAAAACCTGGAGCGTCTGACCGATATTCGCGAGGAGCTGGGGCGTCAATTAAATCGTTTAGAGCGCCAAGCTCAAGCAGCGGAAAAATACGCTGAATTCAAGAAAGAAGAACGACAAAGCAAGGCGGAGTTGCAAGCTTTGCGCTGGCGAGAGCTAGAGTCTCAGTCAGTAGAAAGACGTAAGTCTATTAATGAATATGAATTGAAAGTCGAAGCACTTGTCACTGAGCGTAGTGGTTGCGATACATCGTTGGAACGCTATAGAGATGAATATACTGGCTTGGGCGATACCTTTAACGATGTTCAGGGGCGTTATTATGCCGTTGGTGCTGAGGTGGCCCGAATTGAGCAAGCTATTCAGCACGTACAAGATCGTGCCCGTGAACTACAGGATGACCTGGCTCAGACTGAACGTAATTTTATCGAGTCTGAGGAGCATTTACGCACGGACCGACAAAAGGCCGAAAGTTGGGCTGCAGAATTAAAGGATATATCCCCCGAATTAGAAAAGATTGAAGTGGCGGAGGAGTTGTCTCAGGCCGTTTTGTTGCAGGCTGAAGAGGCTATGCAGAGTTGGCAGGTCACTTGGGACGATTTCAACCAAACGGCCTCAGAGCCTCGCCAACAGGCGGAGGTTCAGCAGTCACGAATCCAGCATCTTGAACAGGTTTTACGCCGGTTGGCAGAGCGACTGGAAAATATCCAACATGAATATCAGGGCTTGAGTGATAGCCCTGTGCAGGAAGAAATCGCCCTTTTCCAAGAGCAATTGGCCGAGATGGAGTTGGCTTCAGAGGAAAAGAAATCCAGCCTCGATCAAATTAACGAGAAGCTGGAAAGCTTGCGCCAGCAGGGGCAGCACTCTTCTTCTCAATTGGATGAATCTCGAACTGCCATGCAGACTATGTTGGGGCGAAAGGCCTCATTGGATGCCTTGCAGCAAGCGGCACTGGGTGGCGAAGGTGACCAGCAGCAATGGTTGGATAGCCAGCAGCTTTCGGATAAGCCACGGTTAGCCGAGACGCTCCAGGTTCAGGCCGGGTGGGAGACAGCCGTTGAAACCGTACTGGGTAGTTATCTTCAGGCTGTTTGCGTCGAGAGTTTGGATAGTTTAAGTAGCCAGCTGGCGACCTTTGCGCAGGGTGAGTTGGTGCTGGTTGATAAGTCGTTCGATGGGCTGGTTTCTGACGTGTCGGCCGACGTGCTTTCAGCTAAGGTCGACGGTGATTATGTCGCGGCCATGCTGGGTGGTGTTTACGCTGTAGATGATCTTCAGGCGGCATTGGCGCTTCGAGATAAGCTGGTTGCCGGTGAATCAGTTGTCACCCGTGATGGTCTCTGGTTGGGAGCTAATTGGCTGCGTGTTGCACGCGATCAGGATGCAAAAGTTGGAGTCCTGAGACGACAACAAGAGCTTGAAACGCTGGAAGCAGAATTGTCCGCCTGTCGCGAAAAAGTTACCGAGTTGGAGCAGCAAAAGACTGCCGTAGAGGAAGAAAGTCGCGACCTGGAAGCTCAACGCGAAGTGATTGGCCGAGGTGTGGCGGATCAGCAGCGTCAATATGCTGAGCTTCGCTCCAAGCTAAGCGCTAGTCAGATGCAAGTTGAGCAGTTTGCCGCGCGCAGAGAGAGGGCAGACAACGAGCTGTCTCAGACAAAGCAGCAGCAGCTTCAGGAACAAGAAAATTTGGCGGAGGCTCGTCAGCTTTTATCCGATGCCATTGAGGTTATGGAGCAGGATACTCAGCGGCGAGAGAGCTTGCTGCGTGAGCGAGATGAGTGTCGGGCAGTGTTAGACCAAACGCGACAAAGTGCGCGTCACGATCGGGATCGTAGGCACGAGTTAGCTATGCGTGAGAAATCGGTCAGCACTCAATTACAATCAATTTTGGAAGGTATCAGTCGCTTAGAGGTTCAGGTCGCCAGGTTGGAAGAGCGAAGAGAGCAGCTGAGAGAATCGTTTAATCAGGATGAAGATCCAACGTTGGAGCTTAAAGAGCAGCTGGCTGAACAGTTGGAGGTTCGTTTGGGGGTTGAAAAGGAACTGGCTGATGCTCGTCGTGCCTTTGAAGAGGTCGAGCACCAGATGCGTGAGGTTGAAAAGCGTCGTAATCAATTGGAGCAGGATATCCAGGCCCAGCGTTCGTTACTAGAACAGCAGCGCCTCGTGGCTCAGGATTTGGCCACACGAAGTAAAACGATTGTCGAGCAGATAAGTGAGCATGACTTTGAACTCGAGGCTTTGTTGGAGTTGCTCCCCGAAGAAGCCGATCCCGGAGAATGGGAGCAGACGCTCGAGCGGCTTGGTAACCGAATTCAGCGGTTGGGGCCAATTAATCTGGCGGCAATCGATGAATATAAGGTGGAGTCCGAGCGCAAGGATTACCTGGATACTCAAAACGCCGAATTGGAAGAGGCGTTACAAACACTTGAAAATGCTAT
The DNA here is from genome assembly GCA_002367235.1 of Cellvibrionales bacterium UBA3090. Lineage (GTDB taxonomy): Bacteria > Pseudomonadota > Gammaproteobacteria > Pseudomonadales > Porticoccaceae > Porticoccus. The sequence continues at coordinate 355 of DFBC01000006.1, read as the reverse complement.
CCGAAAAATTGATAAGGAAACTCGGACTCGCTTCAAAGAAACCTTTGATCGTATTAACACATCACTTCAGGAGCTGTTTCCCAAGCTATTTGGCGGGGGGCATGCCTACCTTGAGCTAACCGGAGATGATCTGCTAGATACCGGTGTGACAATTATGGCGAGGCCTCCCGGCAAGAAAAATACCACACTTCATTTATTGTCTGGGGGAGAAAAAGCACTGACAGCCATTGCTCTGGTATTCTCTATCTTCCACCTGAACCCTGCACCGTTCTGTATGCTTGATGAAGTCGATGCGCCCCTTGATGATGCCAATGTTGGGCGCTATGCGAGAATTATCGAGGAGATGTCGTCAAAG
>DFBC01000072.1 GCA_002367235.1 Cellvibrionales bacterium UBA3090 | reverse complement strand
CTTGTCGACTGCGTCAGAAGCATTAGAAATCAACTCACGGAGAAAGATTTCTTTGTTGCTGTACAGCGAGTGAATCATTAAGTGCAGAAGTTGTTTTGCTTCGGTCTGAAAACCGTGAGTTTCAACAGTCATGGTTACGACAATCTCCTATTACCTTGTTTATATATTTCGATGTGTGACTAATTAATGGTCTGTGAAGACAAATGGGGGCGTGGGTGAATAATTCAACTGCTAGGGAAAATAAAAAATGTCACGTCAACAGGTTATCCCTGAGTGTCAGAGACAGAACAAATTACAAGGTAAAAAAAAGCGGCCATCTAGGCCGCTTTTTTAGAAAAGTGAGAGCTGTTACCAGCCGGTCACTTCCTTGAGTCCATCACCAATGTCTGCAAGGCTACGGACCGTTTTAACACCGGCGTCTTCCAGTGCAGCAAACTTTTCATCCGCAGTGCCTTTACCGCCAGCAATAATGGCGCCAGCATGGCCCATGCGCTTTCCAGCGGGTGCTGTAACACCGGCAATATAGGAAACTACAGGTTTGGTAATGTTTGCTTTAATGTAAGCAGCTGCTTCTTCTTCCGCAGACCCACCAATCTCACCGATCATCACGATAGCTTCAGTGGCTGGATCTTTCTCAAACATGGCAAGAATATCAATAAAGTTTGATCCCGGAATCGGATCGCCACCAATACCAACACAGGTAGACTGGCCAAAGCCATAATCAGTGGTTTGCTTGACCGCTTCATAGGTCAAGGTACCAGAGCGAGAAACAATGCCCACTTTACCTGGCAAGTGGATATGACCAGGCATAATACCTATTTTACACTCACCGGGTGTGATAACACCGGGGCAGTTAGGTCCAATCAGGCGTACACCTAGCTCATCACATTTCACTTTACATTCCAGCATATCCAACGTTGGAATACCTTCAGTGATACATACGATAAGCTTAATACCGGCATTGGCAGCTTCCAGTATGGAATCTTTACAGAACGGAGCAGGAACGTAAATAACGGAAGCTTCAGCACCTGTTTCAGCGACAGCATCAGCAACGGTATTAAATACAGGCAGGCCCAAATGAGTTGTGCCACCTTTGCCTGGGGTTACACCACCGACCATTTTTGTACCGTATTCAATCGCTTGCTCTGAGTGAAAAGTACCTTGTCCACCGGTAAAACCCTGGCAAATTACTTTAGTGTCCTTATTAATCAAAATAGACATTACTGGTTGCCCTCCGCTGCTTTAACCACTTGCTGAGCACCATCGGTCAAGCTGGTTGCTGCAATAATATTTAACCCACTCTCCGCAAGAAGTTTGGTACCCAGGTCAGCATTGTTACCTTCGAGCCTAACAACAACAGGGACTTCAACACCCACTTCTTCAACGGCACCGATAACCCCTTCGGCAATCAGGTCGCAACGAACGATCCCACCAAAGATATTAATAAACACCGCTTTGACTTTTTCGTCGGAAAGAATAATTTTAAATGCTTCAACGACTCGTTCTTTGGTAGCGCCACCACCTACATCAAGGAAATTAGCAGGATCACCACCGTGGAGCTTAACGATATCCATGGTGCCCATGGCTAACCCAGCACCGTTCACCATGCAGCCGATGTTGCCGTCTAGAGCGACATAGTTAAGGTCCCATTGAGCGGCATGAGCCTCTCGTGCATCATCTTGGGATGGGTCGTGCATTTCGCGCAGTTTAGGCTGGCGATACATGGCGTTGCCATCGATGTTGATCTTGCCGTCGAGGCAATGCAGGTCGCCGTCTGCAGTAATAACTAATGGGTTAATTTCCAGTAGCGCCAAATCAAAATCTTGGAATAATTTTGCCAGCCCTAAAAACAGCTTAGTGAACTGTTTAATTTGGTTAGGGTTTAACCCCAATTGGAATGCCAGTTCACGGGCCTGATAAGGTTGTGCGCCTGTCAATGGATCAATTGTAGCTTTGAGAATTTTTTCAGGCGTTTCTTCAGCCACCTTCTCAATTTCTACACCACCTTCAGTGGAAGCCATGAATACGATGCGACGCGATGAACGATCAACTACGGCGCCAAGGTACAACTCCTGATCAATATCAGTGCAGGGCTCAACAAGGATTCTGCTTACAGGTTGTCCACTTTCATCTGTCTGGTAGGTCACCAAACGATTTCCAAGCCACTTGCGTGAGAATTCTTCAATTTCAGCTTTTGAGGTGACCAGCTTGACGCCACCCGCTTTTCCGCGACCGCCCGCATGAACCTGGGCTTTTACAACCCAGCGATCACCGCCGATAACATCGGCAGCAGCTATTGCCTCTGGAACAGTTTCCGCGGCCACACCCTCTGACACAGGAAGCCCATACTCAGCGAAAAGCTGCTTCGCCTGATATTCGTGTAGATTCATAATGATTTCCGTTTGCTGGTTTCATTGGATATATAAAAACTCCACTGGTTAGCGAGACCTGTGGAGTTTCGGGGGGTACTACTATTTACGCTTTTTACGGTTTGGAATGTGAATAGCATGACCATTTACAGCCAAAGCGGCTTCATGAACGGCTTCGGAAAGTGTTGGATGTCCAAAGACGGTCATACCAATATCTTCGGCACTGGAACCAAATTCCATGGCAATTGCTACTTGCTGAACCAAGTCGGCGGCGCTGGGGCCAACGATATGACAACCAAGAATTCGGTCCGTAGTGGCATCGGCAATCATTTTTACCATGCCGTCAGTTTCATTGGCAGCCATTGCACGACCACTGGCAATAAAGGGGAAAATACCCACATTATAAGACTCGCCAGCTTGCTTAAGCTGCTCTTCAGTTTTACCCACCGAAGCAATCTCTGGGTGAGTGTAAATGACATTAGGAATGATGTCGTAGTTCATCTGTGTCTTCTGGCCAGCTATACGCTCAGCGACCATTACACCCTCTTCCGAACCTTTGTGAGCCAGCATTGGGCCTCGAACGACATCGCCCACTGCCCATACGCCTGGTGCATTGGTTGCGCATTGGTCATTGACGAAAATAAAACCTCTTTCATCAAGGTTTACGCCACTATCAGCCGCAAGCAAACCTTCTGTGTAAGGCCGACGGCCAACACAAACAATCAACTTGTCGAAGGTTTCTTGTGCTTCATTACCATTGCTATCCTGATAAGTAACAATTACCTCGTTACCTTTTACTTCACTACCGGTAACACGACAGCTTAGGCGTATATCCAAGCCTTGCTTGGTATATATTTTTTTGGCTTCTTTGGCAATTTGCTGATCCATCATGGCCAGAAAATCGTCCATGGCTTCAAGTAACACTACCTTGCTACCAACACGATTCCAAACACTGCCTAACTCAAGACCAATAACACCAGCACCAATGACCCCCAGTCTTTTGGGAGCTGCGGTAATTTCTAGGGCACCCGTTGAATCAATGATGGTATCACCATTGACTGGAGCAACAGGGATATCGATTGGCTGTGAACCAGTAGCAATAATGACGTTGCCAGCCGCGAGAACAGTTGTTTTGCCATTGTGATCTGTATACTCAACTTGGCGGCCAGCAAGGAGTTTACCGCTGCCAAATAATGAGGTTACCCCGTTGCTTTTGAACAACCCGGCGATGCCATCAGTCAACTGCTTTACGATTTTACCTTTACGGTTAATCATCGCATCTACATCTAACGCTACGTCACCGGTGTTGATGCCATGACTAGCCAAGTCGGTCTTGGTTTCATGGTACTTATAGGAGCTATCGAGTAATGCTTTAGAAGGGATGCACCCTACATTAAGGCAAGTGCCACCGTTGACACCTTTGCCCTCTGCATTTTGCCACTTCTCAATACAGGCCGTTTTCAAACCAAGCTGTGCTGCTCTGATCGCCGCTACGTAGCCAGCTGGGCCGGCACCTATAACAATGACATCATAATTATCAGACATATGTAATCTCAAGTATATCAGTGTGTTATCGATTAAATCTCAAGCAATATCTTAGCTGGATTTTCAATCATTTCCTTAATGGCGACCAAGAATCGGACGGCTTCCTTACCATCGATTAGGCGGTGGTCGTATGACAGGGCGAGATTCATCATGGGACGAATAACGACTTGACCATTTTCCGCAACGGGACGTTCCTTAATGGAATGCATACCGAGAATAGCAGCCTGCGGTGGATTTAAAATCGGTGTTGATAACAGTGAGCCAAACACACCACCATTAGTGATGGTAAATGTCCCGCCGGTCATTTCCTCAATTGTGAGTTTTCCATCACGTGCTTTTGCACCAAATTCAGCGATAGTGCTTTCAACTTCAGCAATGCTCATATTATCGGCATCGCGAAGCACGGGTACCACTAGACCTTTGTCGGTAGAAACTGCGACACCCACATCCTGATAGCCATGGTAAACAACATCATTTCCATCAATAGAAGCATTAACAGCAGGGAAACGTTTGAGTGCTTCAGTGGCGGCACGAACAAAGAAACCCATAAAGCCAAGACGAGTACCATTGTGAACCTTGGTAAACTCATCTTTGTATTCGGAGCGAAGCGCCATAATGCGATGCATATCGACTTCGTTAAAGGTAGTCAACATTGCTGTTGTTTGAGTCACCTGTAACAGCCTGTCAGCTATCCTTGCGCGCATTCGTGTCATTGGAACTCGTTTTTCAACACGTTCACCAGCAGAAATAACCACGGCAGCTTCTGGAACGACAGGGGTTGACGGAGCAGCAGCAGGCTCTGCAGTCTTCAGGGAAACGACATCTTCCTTGGTGATCCGTCCATCTTTACCGCTACCTACAACTTTCTGTAGATCAATTCCTCTCTCATCGGCAATTTTTCTCGCAGCAGGGCTCGCAATGGCCTCTTGGTCGCTGGAGACACTTTCTTCGGTAACTACTTCTGCTACAGGTTCGCTAGCTGTAACTTCACCAGCGACAACATGAGCGATGATCTCATTACTCAGGACGATCTCACCTTCTGCCTTTAAAACATCTTTCAAGGTGCCATCGGCAGGAGCAACTACTTCAAGAACGACCTTATCTGTTTCAATATCAACCAAAAGCTCATCTCTGGTTACAGATTCACCGGGTTGCTTATGCCAAGTGGCAATACTGCCTTCCTGAACTGACTCAGGAAAGGTTGGTGCCTTAATTTCAATACTCATTGTTTTTCGTTTCCTTGATCAAGAACAGCGGTTCAACCGCTACTTAATAACTCAAAGCTTCGTTAATAAATTTTTCCTGCTCTTCCAAGTGTACAGACATGTAGCCACATGCTGGTGCAGCAGAAGCCTCACGCCCGACATACCTCAATAACAGGTCTTTATTAAACATTGAAAGTACGTGACGCATATGGTGTTGACTACTGTACCACGCACCTTGATTAATCGGTTCTTCTTGACACCAGACGACATCTGTAAGGTTGGCGTACCCTTTAAATGCCTCAAGCAAGTCTTTGTCCGGGAATGGATACAATTGCTCAATACGAACCAAAGCAATGTCATCAATGCCTCTTTCCTGCCGGGCTTCGTAAAGGTGGTAATAAACCTTGCCAGAACAAAGTATCAAGCGACGAGTTTTAGACTTATCAACTTCAACGTCCTGAATAAGATTCTGGAATTCACCATTCGCCAAGTCTTCCAGCGTAGATGTTGCCAGCTTATGACGCAATATCCATTTCGGACTCATAACAACCAACGGTCGACGCATTGGTCTTATAGCCTGACGGCGTATCATGTGGTAGACCTGTGCTGGAGTCGTTGGAATACAAACCTGGATATTATGCTCTGCACAGAGCTGTAAAAAACGTTCTAAGCGTGCCGACGAATGCTCTGGCCCCTGCCCTTCGTAGCCATGTGGCAACAACATAGTTAAGCCACACATACGGCCCCATTTATGTTCGCCACTGGTAATAAACTGATCGATGACGACTTGAGCGCCATTCGCGAAATCACCAAATTGTGCTTCCCAGATGACCAGCCCTGATGGGGATGTCGATGCATAGCCATATTCAAAACCCAAGACAGCTTCTTCAGAAAGAAAGGAGTCATAGATTTCAAAAGCTGATGGATGTTCGGGCAACTTTTTTAACGGAATGTGGCTTTCACCATCGCGTTGATTGTGAACAACTGCGTGACGGTGAGAGAATGTGCCCCGACCAATATCCTGGCCGGTCATCCGAATAGGATACCCTTCATCAAGTAGGGTGGCGTAGGCAAGCAACTCAGCCATACCCCAATTGAGAGCCAGTGCCCCCCCTGCCATTTTACGGCGATCTTCGTAGATTTTTTCTACCTGACGCTGTACGACAACACCTTCGGGTACTTGAGTAATTTTTTCAGCAAGGCCCTGAAGCTTTTTCAACGGGTATGTGGTATCCGCCGGGGTATCCCAATCCTGATCAAGATAAGGGGTCCAATCAACAAATGGCGCCTCATCCGGTTCAGATACCAGCTTATTAACTACATTTTCACCACGATCAAGGGTGTCGCGATACTCCGTCAGCAGGCGGTCAGCATCTTTTTGATTAATAATGCCTTCGTTAACCAGGCGGTCTGCATAAAGAGCGCGAGTAGTCTTATGTTTTTTGATGATTTGATACATCAAGGGCTGGGTCGATGAAGGCTCATCAGTTTCATTGTGACCGCGGCGGCGATAACACACGAGGTCAATCACAATGTCTTTCTTGAACTGATACCGATAGTCCATTGCCAGGAACGTAGCGAACATAACCGCATCGGGGTCATCAGCATTCACATGGATAATGGGAGCCTGCACCATTTTTGCAATATCAGTACAGTACTCAGTTGAACGGGCGTCTTCTTTCAGGTTTGTGGTAAAGCCAACCTGATTGTTGATCACCAAATGTACCGAGCCGCCTGTTTTATAACCGCGGATTTGTGACATCTGGAAGGTTTCCATGACGACACCCTGCCCTGCAAAAGCAGCATCACCATGAACGACAATAGGAACGACCTGTTTACCTTCGGTATCATGGCGTCGGTCTTGGCGAGCTCTTGCAGACCCTTCTGCCACGGGGGCAGCAATTTCCAAATGGGATGGGTTAAACATCAATGCCAAATGGATTTCACCGCCAGGTGTCATAACATTTGAAGAGAATCCCTGGTGATATTTAACATCACCGGAGGTATCGACATGTCGCCGTCCTTCAAATTCAGCAAATAATTCCGCTGGGTTTTTACCCAGAACGTTGACTAAAACATTGAGGCGACCACGGTGCGCCATTGTCAGTACAACTTCTTTTGCACCATATTCGCCAGCACGCTCAATCATACCGTCGAGCATCGGAATCAAAGATTCGCCACCTTCAAGACCGAAACGTTTAGTGCCAGGATATTTTGAATCGAGGTGCCTTTCTAAACCCTCTGCCGCAGACAAACGCTGTAGTACATACTTGCGCATTTCATCGTCATAGCTAGGCTTGGAACGTACACTTTCAAAGCGCTGTTGAAGCCACTGCTTTTCAGATAAGTCGGTCACATGGCCAAATTCAACACCTACGTGGCGGCTGTAAGTTTCTTCAAGCGCAGAAACAATTTCTTTTAAAGTTGCTTCCTGTTTGCCAAAGAAAAGGGAGCCACACTGAAACGTCGTATCGAGATCAGCATCGGTTAAACCGTGAAATGAAAGCTCAAGGTCAGGTGCCTGCTCTCTCGCCCAAAGGTTGAGTGGGTCGAGCTGGGCTCGCTGGTGACCTCGATTCCTGTGGGAGCTGATAAGTTGAAGAACTTTAACCTGCTTACGTTCATGCTCGATATTGACCCCGCCAGAGCCAGGAGCCGGAACAGGTCTAGCCCTACGGCGCCCCATTAGCTCGAAATGCGACTGCACTGTGGCATGAGACACATCAGTGCCACTGTGTTCGTTTATGCGAGGAAGAGAATCAAAGAAAGAGCGCCATTCATCGGGCACTCCATTTGGATCATGAAGATAGGTTTCGTACAATTCTTCGATGTATGCGGCATTCCCACCAGAAAGGTGTGAGCTGCTCAGAAATTGCTGCATGATGCTTTCGGGCATCGATCTGTTCCCTATGGTCTAGACACAGAATTATCAAGGCCCTCTAGTCAGAGGGCCTCGCGGATTTTACGTAATGTTCCTAAGTAGCACTTCTCAACAACATGTTGCGAATATGGCCAATTGCCTTGGTGGGGTTCAACCCCTTTGGACATACAGCAACACAATTCTGTATACCATGGCATCTGAACACACTGAAAGGATCGTCAAGATTAGCTAAGCGATTTTCTGTATCAGTATCGCGGGAATCAATTAGGAACCGGTATGCCTGTAACAAACCAGCAGGCCCAATGAACTTATCTGGGTTCCACCAGAACGATGGGCAGCTAGTTGAGCAGCAAGCACAGAGAATACACTCGTAAAGACCATCAAGTTTCTCACGGTCTTCTGGAGATTGCAGACGCTCAATTGCGGGCGCTGGCTCGTCGTTAACCAAGTATGGTTTGATTTTTTTATACTGGGCATAGAACTGGCTCATATCAATAACCAGATCACGAATAACCGGCAGGCCTGGAAGTGGGCGAAGAACTAATTTTCCATCCTTCACACATTCGGATAACGGCTTAATACACGCCAGACCATTCTTACCACTAATATTCATACCATCAGAACCACACACGCCTTCTCGACATGAGCGTCGATAGGCCAGCGTAGTATCCTGAGCTTTTAATAGCTCCAGTACATCGAGCACCATCAGGTCTTTGCCAGCGGTGTCAACTTCATAGTCCTGCATATACGGCGCTTCGTCCGTCTCAGGGTTGTAACGATAAACACTTACTTTCAACATGGCTCAACAAACCCTTATTAGTAGACTCGAGCTTTCGGTGCGAAGGCTTCCATAGTCTTGGGTGAAAAGTTTACATCACGCTTACCAACACGCTTGTCTGCGGGGAAGTACATAGAATGACACAACCAATTTACATCATCACGCTCAGAGTAGTCTTCGCGGGCATGTGCGCCACGGCTTTCCTTGCGCTCTTCAGCAGTAATGGCTGTTGCTTCGGCCACTTCCAATAGGTTTTGCAGTTCGAGTGCTTCGATTCGCGCAGTGTTGTAGGCGTTGCTTTTATCATCAAGACGTACATTTTCGATACGTGGGCGCAATGCTTCCAGCTTCTTAATGCCTTCCTGCATAAAGTCACCGCGTCGGAATACACCGAAATGGTGCTGCATAATATTCTGCAGTTCCTCGCGCAGCTCAGCCGCACCTTCGCCATCATTGCTACCAGTATTTAAGCGGTTAAGGCGAGCCATAGCGGCATTAATGTGCTCTTCTGTCGGCTCTTCGAGGTTAATCCCCTCACGAAGGGACTTTTCAATAAACAAACCTGAAGACCGGCCAAACACAACGAGATCAAGCAGTGAGTTACCACCCAAACGGTTAGCACCGTGGACAGAAACACAAGCGGCTTCACCACAAGCGTAGAGCCCTTCGATAACCTCAGGATTTCCTTCGGAATCAAGTGACAGCGCTTGGCCATCAACATTGGTTGGAACTCCACCCATCATATAGTGACAGGTTGGGATAACCGGTACAGGTTCTTTTACTGGGTCTGCGTGAGCGAACGTGCGCGAAAGCTCACAGATACCGGGCAAGCGGCTTTCCAAAACTTCTTCGCCTAGGTGATCGAGTTTCAGGTAAACATGGTCGCCCTTCTCTCCACAACCTTTACCAGCAAGAATCTCTAGGGTCATTGAACGAGCAACAACATCACGAGAAGCAAGGTCTTTAGCGTTCGGTGCATAACGCTCCATGAAGCGCTCGCCATCTTTATTGACCAGGTATCCACCTTCACCACGACAGCCTTCAGTAACAAGTACGCCCGCACCAGCAATGCCGGTTGGGTGGAATTGCCACATCTCAATATCTTGAACGGGGAATCCAGCGCGAAGCGCCATCCCAATTCCGTCTCCCGTATTAATATGGGCGTTGGTTGTAGAGGCGTAGATGCGGCCTGCACCACCAGTCGCGAGTACGGTAGCTTTTGATTTAACAAAAACCGTCTCACCTGTTTCGATATCAATTGCGATAACACCAACTACGGCATTGTCGGCATTTTTAACAAGGTCAACAGCAAACCATTCGTTAAAGAATACGGTGTCGTGCTTAACATTGTTTTGATACAGGGTATGTAACAGTGCGTGGCCCGTACGGTCAGCTGCAGCACAAGTACGTGCAGCCTGGCCACCCTCACCAAAATTCTTCGATTGACCGCCGAAAGGACGCTGATAAATGCGGCCTTCTTCAGTACGGGAAAAGGGTAATCCCATATGGTCTAGTTCAAATACAGCCTCTGGACCGACAGAGCACATATACTCAATCGCATCCTGGTCACCGATGTAATCGGAGCCCTTAACTGTATCGTACATATGCCAGCGCCAATCATCATTGGGATCATCGCTAGCAATCGCACAAGTAATACCACCTTGTGCAGACACTGTATGTGAGCGAGTCGGGAACACTTTCGTAATTACCGCTGTTTTATAACCGGACTGAGCCAGTTGTAGAGCAGCGCGCATACCAGCCCCGCCGCCTCCGACAATAACGCCATCAAAAGAAATAGTTCTTATGCTACTACTCATGGATTCAAATTCCCCAAACAATATCAAGTGCCCAAATGAGATATACCAATGTGATGGTAATCATGCCCAACTGGAAAAAAATTCTCAGTGGTGTCGCTTTAGGCCCCAGAAGACGGACAGTCACATAGTCAGTCAGCACAGCCCACAGACCAATCCACGCATGTATTGCAATAGAAAGCACTGTAAGAACGTTTAATACCTTCATACAGATATGACTATTTAATGCGAGCCATTGGCTATAATCGAGATCGGGATTAGCCAGAAGATAAAAAGTAACAAAAACGACGTATAACGCCATAACAACAGCAGTAGAACGTTGTAGCAGCCAATCAGATAGGCCGCTTCGTCCAAAACTTGTAACGTTGGTTATCATGCCCATACCCAAACTCCAGCCAGAACAATTAGTACAGCAGCAACAATCAATGCGATTTTTGCTCCCAAGCGCCCACCCTCAAGTGTTTCACCTACACCAAAATCCATCACTAGATGACGAATACCCGCCACCATGTGGTAGGCAAGTGCGGCTAATGAAGCCCAGATAATAAGCTGGCAAAAAGTGCTGCCGATACATTCTTTAATGGCATTAAAGCTTTCTTCTGATGCGAGGCTGGCATCCAACACCCAAAGGAACACAGCAATTGCAGCAAAGAGCACAACGCCAGAAACTCGGTGAAGAATGGACACATATGAAGTAATCGGAAGCTGGATAGTTCCGATATCGAGATTTACAGGTCTTTTCTTGTTCACAGTATTTACACCTTATATCCGCACAATAAAGCAGAGATAAATGCAGGGGAATCGGCAGGCATTTCTGACATGCCGGGCTAAAATCGGTGGGAAATTATAGAAACATTGCCCAGTGATTACAATGGAGGAATAAGATGTAATGTGTGAAATTGGGATAACCTGTAAATAAACTACAAAACTATTACTCTAGGGCATATTCAGTATTCATTTAATCTATGCAAACTAATCCCTCAGTAAAATTGACAAATACTGCGAGCAAGTTATAGTTTCCGGCCTCTGTTTTAGTTAGCAATCACTACTGTTTGCTGGCATCGATCTAGGACTCGTAGGAGAATCCAATGAGCAATAAGAAATTCCACCTCTCTGAAGAAGGCACAGACACTTCTATAGAGCTACCGGTTCTAAGCAGTACTCTTGGGCAGGATGTTATCGATATCGCTAAAGTTCCCGAGACTGGCTGCTTTACATTTGATCCAGGTTTTGGTGCTACAGCCTCTTGTGAATCAGCCATTACCTTTATTGACGGCGGAAAGGGAGTTCTTTTACACCGCGGCTACCCCATTGAACAACTAGCAGCAAAGTCTGATTTCCTCGAAACCTGCTACCTTTTAATCAATGGCGAACTTCCTTCTGCTTCAGAGAAGAAAGCCTTTGAACAAACCATCAAAGATCATAACAACGTAGAAAGTTCTGTAGAGCAATTTATGGCTGGCTTTAGCCAAGGCTCACATCCCATGGCCATGCTTTGCGCAGTTGTAGCTGCTATTTCAGCCACTTATCATGACAGCACCGACGTCGCTAATGCTGATGACAGAAACCTGACCATTATCAGACTGCTTGCAAAAATGCCCATTTTGGCTGCCATGTGTCACAAACATTTCTCCGGGCAGCCCTATGTAGCCCCAAACAATGACCTGAGCTACTCCGAAAACTTCTTAAACATGATGTTTGGAGAACCAGGCAAAGAACCGAACATAAGCCCAGTATTGGCTAAAGCCATGGACTTAATCTTCTTGCTACACGCCGATCACGAGCAAAACGCCTCCACTTCCACAGTTCGTCTTTCTGGCTCTTCTGGTGCCAACCCATTTGCATGTATTGCTGCAGGTATTGCTGCACTTTGGGGTCCTGCACACGGCGGTGCCAACCAGGCTGTACTGGAAATGCTGGAAGAAATTGGCGATGAAAAGAATATCGATGAATTTATTCTTCGCGCCAAGGATAAAGAAGACTCATTCCGCCTAATGGGCTTTGGTCACCGGGTTTACAAAAACTTTGACCCTCGCGCCAAAGTGATGAAAGAAACCTGTGATGAAGTTCTTGCCGAACTTGGTCTGGACAATGAGCCTCTGCTAAAAATAGCCAAGCGTCTCGAGCAAATTGCACTCGAAGATGAATATTTTGTTGAGAAGAAACTCTATCCAAATGTTGATTTCTATTCAGGCATCATCATGAAGGCTATCGGTATTTCTCCCGAGATGTTCACAGTGATTTTCGCCACAGGCCGTACCGTTGGCTGGATTTCACACTGGAATGAAATGCTCAGCAACCCCTACCGCATTGGCCGTCCACGCCAGCGCTATACGGGTTATACCAAGCGCGATTATCCCGCATAAAAGCAATTTAGTAATACCCGGCCGCCACTGGAGACAGTGGCGGCTTTTTTGTGGCTATCAAGGCCTCGACCAACGTCCAATAGTGTGAGATTTGTAAACATGAAACACTGTCTTGTATTCAAGCGATAAGGAATTAGATTATGTACAAGATACAGGCCTATATTGTTGGCGCTCTACTCATCTTTGGCTCAGCCATGTGGGCATCTATATTCGCAACCAACATTACTTCCGTTATTGTGCTTATGGCCGCTCCCTCGTTACTTGCGGGATATATTTTTGCTACTTTTTTGCCTCAATATGTTTGGGGTATGTTATTAGGCCTATGTGCATATATGCTGCTTGAATTTCAACTTTATGGCCCAGTATATAACCTCACAGCTATCGTCTATGGCGTAGCCTTCTTTGGCTCCATAGGGTGCGCAGTCATTGGGTATAGCATCTACAGATGGAAGGTGAAATGGCAACAAAAAAAAGGGACGACGGTAAAAGTCTCTAAGGCGATCAGTGCGTGAAATCTTTCAGAAAAAAATAAAATAGCTCGATTAAATAGTCCGAAAAAATTCCGAACTTCCAATAAAAAACCCTCACAGGCAATTGCGAGGGTTTTTTATTTGGT
>DFBC01000067.1 GCA_002367235.1 Cellvibrionales bacterium UBA3090 | reverse complement strand
AATGCTTTATCAATTTCGGGTTCATGCTGGACGCGGCCGGCATTGTCGGCAAGGCGGTTATCGTTGGCCATATCGGATCGCCCCGCCGCCTCCATCAGCCGCTTAAAGATTGAATCGCCATTGCCGCCAATCACTACAAATTTGTTGTCGGCACAGCGATAGGTATTGGTCGGCACGATACCCGTTACCGTGGTGCCGGAAGGCTCGCGAATCACCCCGGCGCCATCAAATTCCGGCACCACCCCTTCCAGCAAATTGAACATGGCTTCGTAGAGCGCGATATCCACCATTTGCCCTTTTCCATTGGCCTCGCGAGACAGCAGCGCCAGCACAATGCCAAAAGCGGCGTGCAACCCGGCAATGCTGTCACCCAGGCTCAGGTTGGGGCGCACCGGCGCCTCACCCTGAAAACCATTCACATAGCGAAAACCACTGATGCCCTCGCACACCGAAGCAAACCCCGGTTTGTGTGCGTAGGGGCCTGTCTGGCCATAGCCGGAGATGCGGGTGTAGACCAACCCCGGGTTGGAGGGCTTAAAGCGCTCTGGCCCCAAGCCCCATTTTTCCATCACCCCGGGGCGAAAGTTTTCGATCAGCACGTCGGCACCATCAATTAACTGGCCGACCAACGCCCGCCCCTTTTCGGTTTTCAAATCCAGGGTGACGCATTTTTTATTCCGTCCCAAACTGCGCCACCAAAGTGACGTGCCATCTTTCAACACTCGCCAGTTACGCAGGGGATCGCCGCCGCCCGGAGGTTCAACCTTAATCACCTCGGCGCCGAAATAAGCCAGTAGTGAACCAGCGAAGGGGCCTGCCAATAGTTGGCCTAGCTCTATGACGCGGTATCCGGATAAGGGCTTTGTATTCGCCACGTTGATTTCCTCATTCATTTAGCGCATTACCTAATGTATAGCAGTAGATTGATGGCCGTCTATTTATAACAGCGCGGCCAACAATAGCGGGACGGATAGCAGCGACATAACCGTAGAGGCCACCACGATACCTGCGACCACGTTGGGGTCTCGATCAAACTTAAGCGCCAACAAATAATTAAAGAGGGCTGCCGGCATAATGGATTGCAGTAACACCACGTGCTTTGCCGTTCCCGTGATACCAATAAACGATACGGCGACCCAGGCGAAAAACAATCCACCCCCGATACGCAACAGGGAAAACCCGATGCTGCGCCACCAGCCCGTGGTGGTTAAATTGGACAGGGAGACGCCAAGGGTAATCAACATCAGCGGTATGGTGAACCCCGCCAATAATTCCACGGTGGTATCCACCCAGATAGGCAGCGTTGAACCGCTACCCATTAACCATACCGCAATGACGATGGAATGGATCAGCGGTTGTTTTGCCAGATCCTTCAGCATGGCCAGAACCCCGGTATCGGCCCGAGACATCAGCGCCACCCCGGCGGTCATCAATGCGGCCATCTGAACCAGAAAAAAAGACAGCCCCAGAGCTAACCCCTGTTCGCCAAAGGCGAACAGGCACAGCGGCAAGCCCATATTGCCATTGTTGGGGAACACGACCGTGGCCAGCAGTGAACGAATATCCCCCCCAACGCGGCGAATGGCAACAACACCCAGCACCGCAGTGCCGATAAAAATAAATAATGCCGCCACGGCCACCTGGACGAATTCCTGCCCGGAAATTTCAACGCCACTGATGGTCGAAATAATCAGACATGGGGCACCAATATTCATCACTGCCCGACTGACAAATTCAGCGGCATAGGGTGTAGAAGAACGTCCCCAGAAAACACCTATCGCGGTACAAACCAGCACCGGGGCAATTACGTTCCACAATTCGAACAGCATTTTTTACTTACACCTCATTTTTTTATGCCAGCAACGCTATACTGACATTAATCAATTTGATAAATAACACATGGCAGTTTTGACTGGAAGGGTTGTGCAACCTGCAACATACCCTATGGAACAATTCACCACCAGTTGCCTCTAAGTCCATGGTTGATCAACAGGCGAAAGGCACATGCTTCTTCCTTTGAAAATACGACCTACCGCGCTGACGGTAGCGTGTTTTTTTTCTTATGGGCTACTGGCTTCGGTATCGGTGAATGCCGATCAACCGGATACCAGCCCCCCCGAGGCCAGCGTCGCACCAGCAACTCAAGCGACAACCCGAGAGCTTGATATTAATCGGGTTCTCGAAAACCATCGCTCGGCGATTGAACAAAAAGAATTCGAGGTGGGCCCCTACGACCCCGAGCTTTCAGAAATGATTTTCGGTCTGGGGAAAACACTCCAAACCGGCCAGCGGTACGATGAAGCGGTCACGGCATACAAGCGGTCACTGCACCTTAATCGTATTAACAATGGCGTCTACAGCTTGACTCAGGCACCCATGTTGAGGGGCATCATTGAAAGCCAAATCAAGCAGGGTCTCTTTAAGGAAACGGCCGAGAACTACGAACAACTGCTTTGGATACATGTTAAAACCTATGGCAGGGACGACCCCAGATTAATCCCGCTGCTCAATGAAATCAGTCAATGGCACCTGAATTCCTACAGTCAAACCGGGCGGCGTGTCGATGCATTCCACCTCGAAGCGGCCTTCAACCTCTACTCGGCGGCCATCCAGCTCTCATCGGAGCATCTGGGATCGGACAACCTCGAACTAATTCCCCTCTTGAGCAGCCTGGCCATTACCAGTTATTACTATGCGGTACACCAGCAACTGTACCCCGAATTTTCAGACATTGGCTCGCCAGTTCCCTTTGGCTATCGCTCCTTTGGCTCTGCGGGAAACGACATGCTAAGAAGGGGCAGCTACTACCTTCATGGGCGTTCGGCTCACAACAGAATCCTCTCTATTCTCACCGACAATCCCGCAGCCACACCTCAGGATAAGGCCAATGCCTATGCTGACCTGGGCGACTGGTATCAATTGTTTGGACGACATCGACAGGCCATTGATGCCTATCAGGAAGCCCACAAAATTATGGAGGGCAGCCAACAAAAGGACACCGTATTGAGCGCATTATTCAGCACACCAAGAATGCTGCCAAAACTTGAGAGCCGGCAAGTCTCCAGTGACACCTCTCCGGCCAACACCTTGAACAACGACGCCACGACACTGTCATTAGAATACGCCACAGCACCAGATCATTACGTCAATTTATCGGTTGATGTAACACCCCAGGGAATACCCAAGAACCTTCAGATACAGGAAGTTCACCCGGAGGGCAGTAGTGACTTAGGCCGCTGGGCCAAACAGACGATACGCTCACGAAGGTTTCGACCTCGTTTTGAGGGCGGGTTTCCCGTACTAACCAATGCATTCCCGATTAGAGTTCTGATACCCAATGAACATAGCTAAGATCAAAAGCGGTATTTTCGTCTGTGCAATAGCCCTGCTGCTTGCCGGTTGCCAGAGTATGCAATCCAGCAGTTCGTCTTCGAGTGCATCGACCCCCAGCACCTCTCAATCATCGCAGTCCAGTCCCGCTGCTAGTAGCTCATCCCAAAGCAGCTCGCCCAGCGATAGCCAACAACAGAGCAGTAGCGAACGGCAATCCGGCGCTGAAGAGGCGGCCTATGATGAAGCGGATGAGCGCCAAGGCCCCACGGGAGAAGCCGCATCTGACCAGGCGCAAGAATCCGGCATGCCTGGTGGCGGAGAGATATTGAGCGAAGAAGAGGCCGTGGCGGTGCTGGATGAACAATTTGATGAGTCAATTGCAGTTTTCGACGGCATGATCATCAATGAGCGAGCGACCGTCCAAGCCATCGAAAGTGAATATTCAGATGATGAAGAGGAAGTTTTTGGCGATGATAACCCCTTGTTTGAAGAGGCCGATATTAATGAGGACTCCGATGGCAATGGCGAACCGGCATCACCCACAGAAGGAGGCGGCGGCGCGGCCTCTGATGTAAATGCCGAGAAGGGCGATGGAACGCTGGCGTCGGGCAGCAACAGCATGCCATCCCCTCGGGCGGGCGCCAGAGTCCCCGCAGATATTCCCGATGGCAGTGACGATGATATTGTTGCCCGGCAAATTCGCGAAGCGGCGATGAAAGAAGCAGACCCGGTATTGCGAGAAAAACTCTGGGAAGAATACCGAAAATATAAACGAGGCCAGTAAACGCTATTTATCTAAGGGAAACCCATGTATCTGAAGTCCAGGTCAAATCCATTCATTCTCGTGTTAGCGTTATTAACACTGGTATCCTGTGGTGGCCAACGCATCACCAGCACCGTCGTAACACCACTGGAACATCAAACCATTGACGTCGATGAATCCCAACTACTGGATCTTGCCGTATTACCCTTTAGCCCCGGTCTTGAAGAGGCCGCGCAAAAAGACGATTTAACGGTATTACCCGCTGTACGCAATGCTGAATCCCAATACCTGGCCAACACCCTTGCCAGCACCATTCAACAAACCACCGCCTGGGGTGCAGTCCGGGCCGTGCCCAGTCGAGACACCGTGGTCGACGTTTATGTCGACGGTAAAATTATTCACTCAGATGGCGAAAAATTAGCCTTGGATATCAGTGTGACCGATGTCAGCAACCGTCATTGGTACACCAAGTCCTATACCGAAATGGTGGGGCAATACGCCTATAAAAATGGCAGTAAAATTAAGCGCGACCCTTTTCAGGGGCTGTTCAACCGCATTGCCAATGATCTGCTGGAATACCGCCAGCAGTTATCCGCTGACGAGGCAAAAAAACTGAGGGCTGTCTCCAGCTTAAAATTTGCCCGTGATTTTTCACCCGAGGCCTTTGGTGACCACATCAGGGAAACGCCGGGTGGTCAACTGGAGGTCATTCGACTGCCCGCAGAAAACGACCCCATTCTGCGTCGCATTGCGCGCATCCGCGAAAGAGATTACTTATTTGTGGACACCATGCAGGAGCACTACGATGCGTTCTCGCGACGCATGGAAAAGCCCTATCAATCATGGCGCAGGGCAACCTATGAAGAGCTTGCCTCGGTTCGCGAGCTCAAGCGCCAGTCCCGCAATCGCACTATTGGCGGCGTTGCTGCTATTATCGGTGGGATTCTGGCCTCTGGAAGCAATAATGGCTCGGCTCAGGCAGCCGGCGCAGTAACTATCGGCGCTGGCGCTTTGCTGGTAAAAAGCGGTCTATCCAAAAGAGCTGAGCTGAAAATCCATGAGGGCGCTCTGGCGGAGCTTGGTCAATCTCTGGAAGCAGAAGTTGAACCTCAGGTCATCGAATTGGAAGATCGCACGATTACACTGACAGGCAATGTAGAAGCCCAATACACTCAATGGAAAGCGCTGTTGCGAGAGATTTATAAAGCCGAGCGCGGTGAGATTTAGACATTATGGCAAGTAGTAATAATGGCGATCCCATTAGGCCCGCGGATATCCCCCTAACACAAACAGCGCCCCCATCCCAAAGGGCACCCGTTCCGTGGCAGCAAAAACCGGTCACCTATATTGCACTGGCCGGCAGTATTCTTCTGGCATTAGTGGTTATTTTTGTACTCCCCTCACTGGTTAAACCACCCCAAACGCCGCCGGTTATCATCGAACCAGAGGCCATCCAGACTCAAGCCGTCAAAGAAACGCCCTTTAGAGACGCCCAGCTGGCCCGGGCACGCCGTGAATCTCAGGATAGCCTGAGCAAACTACTGGAAAAGCAGAGTTTTTTAGAAAAGAACAATGTTCTGCTCTGGGATAAACAGGCCTATCAAACCGCATTAAACAAAGCGGCCGAGGGGGACCTGAGCTACCGCCAACGGGAATTTGCCGAGGCTCAAGAGGCTTATCTGGATGCATTAAACCAACTCGCTGCGCTGGAAAACCGCATACCGGAAGTACTATCCACTCAACTGAAAAAAGGCGACCAAGCCTTTACTGAGGGGAATGCTGCCGAGGCTCGGCAATACTACGAGCTCGCCCTGGCCATCGACGCTTCCAATAGCGAGGCTGTGTCCGGCTTAGAGAGAACCACCACACTGGACAAAGTTTTGGCACTGGTCTCTCAGGGAAACACCGCCCTGGAAGAACAAAATATAGAACTGGCGCAGCACTTCTTCGAGCAAGCATTGGCTCTGGACTCGCTTCACCCAGATGCCATCAGCGGTAGTGAGCAAGCGGCCAAGCTGATTCAATCACGTGATTTCAACAGTGCCATGAGCCGTGGCTACCAATTTTTGGAAGCTAACAAGTTTACGAGCGCGGCCAAAGCATTCCGAGAAGCGCTGGCACTTCGCCCCGGTGACAACGCCGCAAATACTGGCTTGGCCCAGGCCAACACGGCCTCCACTCGATACACCACCCGAACTCAGCTAAACCAAGCGGCATCACTGGAAAAAAAGGAGCAATGGCATCAGGCGCTGGCGATATACAACCGGGTACTGACAAGGGACAGCTCTGTAGTAGAGGCCAAATTGGGACAAATTCGCAGCTCCACCCGAGCTGATCTTAGCGATGCCATCGACCGTGTGCTGGCATCGCCCCTGAGACTCGCGTCGGCCAACGTACGCCAACACGCCCGACAATTACTCAAGGATGCCGAAGGAATCAATTCGCCAGGTTCCAAACATGTCCAGCAAATTGCGCAACTCAAACAAGTACTACGCTCTGCAGTGACACCCGTAACCATCAATTTTACCTCTGACAACGCCACAAACGTCACGCTATTCAAGGTGGGTGAATTGGGGATTTTTAGTCAAAAGGCGCTATCGCTCAAACCCGGCAATTATGTCGCGGTTGGTAATCGAGCTGGCTATCGCGATGTTCGGGTAGAGTTTCAAGTCACCCCCGAAGGGATTGCCACCCCAGTGGAAGTGATCTGCAGGGAGCCCATATCATGACAAAAGACACGGGGCACGATCCCGGCAGCAACGCGAATAAGGCAGGCGACCAGCCCACCCACGAGGAGCAGATAGCACCCACTGATTTCACCCCAATAACAGGGGAGGCCAAACACACAAGTATCACGATCAGCCCGCTGAAAGTGATTGTCGGACTCGCTTTTTTGGTGAGTATTCTGGTGCTAGGGTTTTTGCTCACAGCCAAATCTGTGGTGGTGAAAATTGTGCCTGTCGACGCTGAGGTAACGATTGAAGGGGGCATGACCTTTGAACTCGCCGATCACTATTTGATAAGGCCCGGGGAGTACCAGCTAATGGCCTCTGCAGAAGGCTATCAGAGCTTGCAACAATCCTTTTTAGTGAGTGAGGATGATCACCAATTGTTGCCCCTCAGCCTTGAGAAAAAACCAGGGCACCTGCAGGTAACCACGACCCCGGAAAATGCGGAAGTTTTGGTGGATGGCACGTTAGCTGGCACCAGCCCGATCAAATTATCGTCACTGTCGCCGGGTGAACACCAACTGGAAATTAGCGCCCCTCGTTATTTCAGTCACACCGCCACCGTAGACATTGAAGGACTCGACCACAATCAGGCCTTTCATCACGACCTCAAACCCGCTTGGGGTTACGTAGAACTCACCACCACCCCCGAAGGCGCCGACGTTAGCGTCAATGGCGAACCCCGCGGCAAAACCCCCCTGACAACGGAAGTCCTGTCCGGCGGGGAGACCATCACCATTGCATTACCGGGTTACAAACCCTGGAAAAAGACGGTCGCAGTCGGCGCTGGCGATACGCTGGCCGAGCCTCAAATCAATCTGGAACCCGCGGATGGCATTATCGAACTAAGCTCCACTCCCCTTGGGGCCACCGTCACCGTAGATGGCGAGTACCGCGGCACCACACCGATCACGCTCGATGTTGCGCCTAATAAACAACACCACCTCTCACTGTTCCTGAATGGTTATATCACCCATAAACACTCACTCTCACTAACCTCTGGACAAACTGAAACACTGGCTATTTCCCTCACGGCCAACCGAGGGGACATCCGGGTTATCACCTCACCAGTCGACGCGTCTGTATGGATCGATGGCCGACTGAGAGGCAGCATCGGCAGCTCGGCGGGCAAAACCTTCAGCCTGCCCGCTCGCCCCCATCGCATTGAAATTAAAAAACCCGGCTATGCCAGCCAGAGTAGAACCATCACCCCTCAACCAACGCTGAATCAGGTGGTCAGGGTCAAACTGCTAACCGAGCGAGAGGCCCGATGGGCAAGCACGCCCAAGGAAATCACCAGCCCTGACAACCAAACGCTCAAACTATTTAAACCTCAGGTCACCTTCACCATGGGTGCTTCTCGGCGTGAATCTGGCAGGCGAGCCAATGAGGTATTGCGAGATGTTCAAATTACTCGGCCCTTCTATCTGGCCACCAAAGAAGTGACTAACAGCCAGTTCAAACAGTTTCAACGCCAGCACAGTTCTCGCCATGTGGGCGGCAACACGCTGGACAGACCCAGCCAGCCCGTAGTCAATGTCAGCTGGGAACAGGCCGCCCGATACTGTAATTGGCTGAGCAGGAAAGCAAAACTGACGCCAGCCTATAAAGAAGAACAGGGAAAGATTACCGGATTTAATCTCACTGCAAACGGCTATCGACTGCCCACTGAAGCCGAGTGGGCATGGGCCGCGCGTTACTCGGCTGCAGGAATGAAGAAACATGGATGGGGAAATAGCTTTCCCCCCAGAAACAAACATGGCAACTTTGCCGACATAAGTGCTGCAAAAATTGTTGGCCGCGCCATCACCACCTATAACGATGGACATATCACCTCGGCACCCGTCGGAAGCTTTCCACCCAACGACAAGGGGTTGTACGATTTGGCTGGAAATGTCGCAGAATGGATCAATGACTACTACGGCATTGAGTTCAGCCTTGGCATGAAAGCGGAGAAGGATCCTACCGGTCCGGAAAAAGGCGAGTTTCACATGATACGCGGTGCCAGCTGGCGACACAGCAGCATTACCGAACTACGCCTTTCATTCCGTGACTATGGCAACGACCCGAGGGATGATGTGGGTTTTAGAATTGCTCGCTATGTTGAATAATCTGTTAAGAAGAGATGAGGGTGTGAAAAATAAAGGGGCGATCAACACGATAAAATTAGGCAGTATTTTATTATTGCTGACAGCGCTCTTATCCTCAGCGATTATTGCGGAGGAAGCTGATCCCGATAAAGCGTCGGGGGAACAAGACGCCGGGCAGCAAACCGTGGGGCCCGCATCAAAAACCCAGCCGGAGTCAAAATCCAGCACCCAGTCGGCCTCAAAGCCACGAAGCCGTCCATCCGAGCGCGAGTTTGACCCAAGTGAAGACATTTCTGAGGATCTATCGGTCCCCTTTCCCGTGGATATTTAAGGACGTTGTAACGTATGAAAACGAGAGCCTCATCAGAATTCCTCTACCAGGTCTTTGCCCTGATTCTAGCCCTGATTCTGGTACATACCTTTTACGTTACGCTGATAAGACCTAATGCCAACGCCCTGCTACAACAACAATTAGCCCGAGAAGCCGCAGGGGAAGCCTATGTGGCGGAGCGATCTTTTTATATTGTCGTGAAAGACTACGAACAGGAAGCCTGCTTTGTTCTGATGCTCTGGGCATTTGCCATCATGGGACTCAAGGCGCGGAGTGCCATGGATGAACGCAAGCTATTAGCTCAACAGCTGTTAACCGTCACAGAGGGCACCCGAATTTTACCGGAAGATGCCCGTCAGATGTCGCGACCGATCCAAGCCCTGCCCACCGCGCAAAAAGATTATCTGGTCTCCCGGTCACTCCTGGCGGCCCTGCGGCGATTTGATTCCACGCGTAATATTCAGGATGTCTCCAGTGCCGTTAGCGAGGTGCTGGATACCGAGTCCGACCGGCTGGATTCTGAACTCTCGATGGTGAGATATATCGCCTGGGCAATTCCCTCCATTGGGTTTATTGGAACAGTACGAGGTATTGGCGAAGCCCTAAGTCAGGCCCACAAGGCCGTACAGGGCGATATTGCCGGCGTTACGGCGAGCCTGGGCGTTGCGTTTAATTCAACCTTTATTGCCCTGGTGATCAGTATCGTAGTGATGTTTATGGTGCACCAGCTACAACTGATGCAAGAACGTCTGGTGCTGGATACTCACAGCTATTGTGACGACAATCTATTGCGCCATTTAAAGACCGATTGAGCACTCCCGCTCTTGGTATCAGAGGCATAGATTCAGGAACCGGCACCTGGAAACTTAACGCTAGAAATATGGGCTGATTGCCCACAGATTGATAAAGGCATCATCATGAGTGTAGCCATAATAGACATTAACGATTGCGGCCTCTGCTGCGGAAATGCACGAGGGGAAATGATTATCAGCCCCGGCTACGCACTGCTAACTGAACAAGGGATCACCACCGGCAACGCGGCGCGGCAAAATGCCTACTTGAAACCGCAGCAGAGTTTTAACCAGTTTTGGCGACAGCTAAATTTGTCTCCGCTTCCCTCTCCCACCGATAAAGCCAGGCACCATGCAGATTTGGCCTATGCCCAATTACTGGAGTTACACCGCGAAAGTGGCAGCCCGG
>DFBC01000042.1 GCA_002367235.1 Cellvibrionales bacterium UBA3090 | reverse complement strand
TTGGATCTAAGTTAACCCGCCTAATCTATTAGCCCCTAATCACTTGCCTTAAGCTCTCGCGCCCGATAATAAGCCTGCTCAGAAATCTTATGGTACTTGATAGCTTGTTCCCGGAAGGCCTTTTGTGACTCATAGACTTTCTTAAAACCAGCATCTTCTGCTGCAATTTCTTCCAGTACCTCTTGAGTGATGCGGTTGAGTTCTATCAGCACATCATCGGGTAGTTGGCGCAATTCAACACCATGAGTATTTACCAGCTCATCCAATGCCGCGTTATTACGGGCGGTATAGTCGTCCAGCATATCCTGATTGATGGCTCGCGCCGCACCCTCAATAATCGCCTGCAAATCGTCTGGTAGTGATTCAAAAGCCTGCTTGTTAACGATCAGCTCAAGGGTAGGACCTGGTTCGTGCCAACCAGGGTAATAATAGTATTTGGCAACCTGATGGAAACCAAAGGCCAAGTCGTTGTAGGGGCCAACCCATTCCGTCGCATCAATCACCCCGGTTTGCATAGAGGTGTACAGTTCACCACCGGGAATATTCACCGCTTCGACACCAACACGACTGACCACCTCGCCCCCAATACCGGGTATCCGCATTTTCAAACCCTCAAGGTCTGCTAGCGTATTGATCTCACGGTTAAACCACCCCGCCATCTGAACGCCGGTATTACCTGCAGCCAGCGGCACCAGATTAAACGGTTCATACAATTCTTTCCACAGCGCCATACCACCACCATAGTGCAGCCAGCCGTTCATTTCCTGAGCGTTGAGGCCAAAGGGCACAGTAGTAAATAGTGCGGAAGTACGGGTTTTCCCCTTCCAATAATATGACGCACTGTGACCCATTTCTGCTGTACCCTGCGATACGGCATCAAAGGTTTCTAGTGCAGGCACCAACTGACCGGCACCGTAGACTTTCACCTGCAGCCTACCGCCACTCATTCGCTCAGCTAAAGTCGCAAAGTTTTCTGCCGCCATACCCAACCCAGGGAAGTTTTTAGGCCAGGTGGTAACCATCTTCCATTTATAAACCTTTTGGGGTGCCTGCTGAACGCCTTGCTCTGACGGTTGATTGCTCTCTGAACCTCCGCAGGCCGACAATGCAACAAGCAGTGCAAGAGCGATCAATGTCATCGGGGACATAGTGTATTTTTTCATGGTGTTCCTCTTATTATTCACCACAGGCAACCCTTGTTAAGTATTGTGGTGCGGCGGTCTTCGCTATAACGGAGTGAGCTTCGCGTAGGACTGCACTAACCACTTGCTACCTTCGTTATCAAAATTCACCTGTATTCTGGCGTGGGCACCATTGCCTTCAAAATTCAGAATGACACCCTCACCAAATATTTTGTGTTCCACCCGCTGACCCAGAGACAAGCCCGTATCCGTGCCTTGATCACTAAAGTTGGATGCCGGTTTTTTAGCGTAGCTGGTGGGCCGGGTAACCTGTGTGCGGAGTCGAACTTCTTCAATATATTCCGTGGGGATGTCGCGGACAAACCGGGATACGCTATTATAACTTTCTGTACCGTACTGCTGACGCGACTCCGCAAACGTGAGATACAATTTTCGCATGGCGCGGGTAATGCCCACATAGGCCAACCTACGCTCTTCTTCCAGGCGGCCCGGCTCCTCTGCCGACATGCGGTGAGGAAATAGGTTTTCTTCCATGCCGGCCAAAAATACCAGTGGAAACTCCAAACCTTTTGCTGAGTGCAACGTCATTAGTTGGACGGCATCCTCGCCCTCATCGGCCTGTCGGTCACCCGCATCGAGTGCTGCCTGGTCAAGAAACTGGGGCAGGGCAAGCTGCTCTTTATCTTCAGGCTCAAAACCCCGGCAGGCAACGACCAGTTCTTGCAGGTTTTCGATTCGGGATTGACCGCGATCACCTTTCTCCCGTCTATGGAAGTCGATCAGGCCACTGCCTTCGATCGTATGATCCACCTGCTCGTGGAGGGGTAAACCCAAGCTATCTTGGTCAAGTTGATTAATCAGATTGATGAAGCCTTGCACAGCACTACTGGCTCGACCGGACAGCTCGCCAGTCGCAATCGCTTTCTCCACTGCACACCACATGGACATGCCTTCATCACGGGCAAACTGGCGCAATATCTGTATGGTTTTATCTCCGATGCCTCGCGTGGGTGTATTCACCACCCGCTCAAAAGCGGCATCGTCGTTACGATTGATAATTAACCGTAAATAGGCAAGGGCATTACGAATTTCCTGACGCTCGTAGAACTTTTGACCGCCGTAAATGCGATAGGGTATTTGGGCCCGCAGTAACGCTTCCTCCAACACCCTCGACTGGGCATTAGAGCGATATAAAATGGCCGATTCACTCCGCAAATTGCCATTCTTTAACCAGTCGTTAAGACGATCGGCAATAAATCGCGCCTCATCGTGTTCATTAAAACCGGAATAAAGGGAAATTAAGTCACCTTCGGCATCTTCTGTCCAAAGATTTTTCCCCAGCCTGTCGGTATTACGCGAGATCACGGCATTAGCCGCTTGGAGGATGTTTTTTGTGGAGCGATAATTTTGCTCCAACCTCACGGTGAATGTATCGGGATAATCGCGGTTAAAGTTGAGAATGTTCTCTACTTTGGCACCCCGCCAACCATAGATAGATTGGTCATCGTCCCCCACGGCAGTAATTCGCATTTTCTGTCCTGCCAATACTCGCAGCCAGGCATATTGAATGGCATTGGTATCCTGAAACTCATCCACCAATATTTGGCTGAAACGCTGCTGGTAATGCGCCAATAATTCCGGCTTTTTCAACCACAGCTCGTGAGCGCGCAATAGCAACTCACCAAAATCCACCATACCACCGCGCTCGCAGGCCTCTTCATAGCTGGCATAAATTTGCAACATGGTCCGCTGATAAGGGTCTTGGGCCGGCTGAAGATGTTTCGAGCGCAAGCCCTCATCCTTCTGACTGTTAATAAATGACTGTGCCTGACGGTAGGGCCAGCGACTGTCATCGATACCCAGGGCCTGGTAGACACGCTTAA
Source organism: Cellvibrionales bacterium UBA3090 (assembly GCA_002367235.1). GTDB lineage: Bacteria > Pseudomonadota > Gammaproteobacteria > Pseudomonadales > Porticoccaceae > Porticoccus. The sequence continues at coordinate 8,875 of DFBC01000042.1, read as the reverse complement.
CGAGCCTGAGCTGATCGTCGCTATCCAGTATCTGAAAGTTCTCTGGTAAACCCGCATCCTGCCAGTGCATCTTTAACAAGCGGTGCGCTAATCCATGGAAGGTGCCGACCCACATGCCTTGGGATGAGTGACCGAGCATCTCATCCAGACGATGGCGCATTTCCCTGGCAGCCTTATTGGTAAAGGTTACGGCCAACACACTGTAAGGCGAGAGTTGTTCTACCTGTATTAACCAGGCAATGCGGTGAACCAGCACTCTGGTTTTACCGCTACCGGCGCCGGCTAACACCAATAGATGGTTATCGGTATTCGATACGGCTTCGCGTTGTGCGGGATTAAGGGGATCGAGAATTGTTGTGACATCCATAGGGCAGAATTCTAGCAGAATGGTTGCCTTATGGGTTGCTAGTACTCATTTATTCGGTTTTATTCAAACTATTCGAAACTACAAGAATTCCATTTATTTGTAAATTATTTACAATAGCCGATTGTGATAAGGAAATATGACATGAAGCCGGCAGAACTCACTCTCGCTATCAGTACCCACCTCCCAGAAATGAGAAAATCAGAGCGCAAGGTGGCTGAGTTTATACTGGCCAATCTCTCCGAAGTTATTCGTATGAGAATTGTCGATTTGGCCGAAGCCGCTGGGGTGAGTGAACCTACCGTGGTTCGATTTTGTCGTGCTGTAGGCTGCGATGGCTTTCAGGCGTTTAAGCTGGCGCTGGCGCAGCAACTGGCCTCAAGCCCCAGTTACGGTCAAATCGCTGTTACGGATACTGATTCCGTAGCAGAATATACCTTCAAGGTCTTCGACTCTACTGTAGACACGCTACTTAAAGTTCGAGACTCTCTCGACCTCGAAATGCTCACTCGTGCGGTACAGGCAATCTGTGTAGCCAACCGTGTTGAGTTTTACGGTTTTGGCGCCTCGGCAGCCGTCGCTTTTGATGCACAGCACAAGTTTTTTCGACTGCAAGTCTCCGCAGCCGCCTATGCCGATCCACACCTGCAAAATATGTCCGCCACCTCTATGGCTCCGGGTGATGTTGTCATTGCCATTTCCCAGTCGGGCCGGACCACCACACTAATCAATGCCATGGAGCAGGTTAAAAATCGCGGCGCCATTGTTATTGCCATTGCACCATCGGATAGCCCGGTGGCTCAGGCGGCGACCATTCCATTAACCATTGATGCCAAGGAAGACATTCAGATCTATACGCCACTATCCTCTCGTATCGCGCATTTGGTTGTGATTGATGTACTGGCCATTGGTGTTGCACAGCACAAAGGTGGGCAGCTTCAGGAACACTTGCTAGACCTTCAACATGGACTGGAAGCACTCCGAGTACCCAACACCGAGAGCGATTGAGAATCAGGCAGTAGCGAATTCCAAAGGACTGTCATCCATTGAGACACCAAATAGCCTAAACCGATGTTTACGTAAAACTGCTTAGGGGATAGGAACAACAATAGCGGGGAGGCCGGATTTCATTCTTGTATTAAGTTCTTTCCATAACTTGAGAGTCTCGGCGCTACCAACCTTCTCCTGCTTGCTACGGGTTTTAGCCAACCACAGATCTTCGCCGTTAAAGCTATATACCGGTATAAGATCCATTCGCTCAGTTGCAGGAAGGATGTTCGGGTTAAGATTGTCTAGCACAAGGGGGATGGAAGAGGGTTCTGAGTAGTAGGTCAGCACCATATGAGCTCTATTGGGGTTGAGGGCTTTGACATAGGTTATCCGCATTTTTTCCATCGCGATTCCCATTTTCTCGAGTGTGAAATATTTAGCGATACTAAAATCTTCACAATCACCAGCATCCATGATCAAAAATTCCAATGGTGTGGACCAGTAGTCATTGGTCTGCCATATTTCGACATCATCGACAAAGCGGGCGCCATTAATAAAGACATTAGCCTGTTGAAGTTTTAGTTGATCTGTCGATGCTGTTGAGGTGTTAATCATCCGTTGCCAATATCTCACTCTTGCTTCGGCCAAGGGTCCATGGCGCCGACCAATCTCGAGTATATCCGACTCGCTCATACCCTCGACCAGAGGCGCTTGTTGACCGTGCTGAGAACTTGTAACTGGCGTGGGCTGACTAGAGCAACCACTTACTAAGATACCGCCAACAAAGATCAAAAATAAAAGTGGGCACTTACTCACATTTATTTTTTGCATGATTTATTCTACGGTCACCGATTTCGCCAAATTGCGTGGCTGGTCAACATCGGTGCCCTTTAAAACAGCCACATGATAGGAAAGCAATTGGAGGGGCAGGGTGTAAATTATGGCCTCGAGACTTTCCGGTACATGGGGAAGGTTCATCACCGTTACACCGGGTTCATTCACGAAACCCGCTTTTTTATCTGCAAACACAAATAATTTCCCACCTCGAGCCTGAACCTCGTGTAGGTTTGATTTGAGTTTTTCTAGTAATTCATTGTTCGGTGCTACAGCAACAACGGGCATATCATCGTCGACCAGTGCCAGCGGGCCATGTTTCAGCTCACCCGAAGGATAGGCTTCTGCATGGATATATGAAATTTCCTTGAGCTTGAGAGCCCCTTCCAGTGATACCGGGTACTGCACGCCACGCCCTAAAAACAAGGCATGATGTTTATCTGCAAAGCACTCGAATGTTTTTTCAATTTCAGCATCCAGCGCCAAGGTCTCCCTGCATAATCCAGGCAACTGATGTAACGCTTCCACCAAAGACCGCTCTTTTTCTTGATCGAGTCCGTGACTGCGACCAAGACCGATACAAAGTAACTGGAGCGCCACCAACTGGGTGGTAAATGCCTTAGTAGATGCCACACCGATTTCTGGGCCCGCATAGGTCATTAAAGACAAATCGGATTCACGGACTAAAGAACTATTAGCCACATTGCAGATAACCAGGCTGGCTAGGTAGCCCGCTTTTTTTGCAGCCTGTAGCGCAGCCAATGTATCGGCCGTTTCGCCGGACTGAGAGATCGTCACAAACAAGGTGTTATCGGGCACCACGACTTTCCGGTAACGGTATTCACTGGCCACTTCAACCTGGCAGGGAATTCCCGCCCATTCTTCGAGCCAGTAGCGAGCCACTAATCCAGCATGATAACTGGTTCCGCAAGCCACAATGTGCACGCCTTTAACTTGTGGAAAAACGCTATTTGCCTCCGAACCGAAAGCTTCTGGCAACACATGTTTCTTGCTAATGCGCCCTTGAAGGGTATGCTCCAGAACCGTACTCTGCTCGAAGATCTCCTTCATCATGTAGTGACGATAACCGCCTTTATCGGTCACATCATCACCACCAGACAACTTCACCACCTCGCGCTCTACCGCTAAACCATCGCGGTCTACAATGGTATAATGTCCCGATTTGAGTTCGACCAAATCACCGTCTTCCAGGAAGATGAAACGATCTGTTACCTGACGAAGGGCCATTTGATCCGAAGCGATAAAGTTTTCTTCAATGCCTACCCCCAACACCAAAGGGCTACCACTGCGTGTTCCAATCAGAACATCGGGTTCACGCGTGCTAATAACACCTAACGCATATGCACCCTCAAGCTTGGCCGTCGCTAGCCCAACGGCCATTTTCAAAGACGGAGCTGTTTTCAACAGGTGGTGGAGGAGGTGGGCTATGACCTCGGTATCTGTATCGGAAACAAACTGATACCCCAAACCCTTCAGCTCCGCTCGAAGCGCATTGTGGTTTTCGATAATGCCGTTATGCACGACAGCCACGTCATCGGATACATGAGGGTGGGCATTTATTTCATTGGGTTTTCCATGTGTTGCCCATCGAGTATGGGCAACTCCAAGGTTGCCAGTAGCTGGTTTTTTAGTTAACCCATCGACGAGACCCGCTACTTTTCCTGTGTTTTTACGGACGTTAAGAACGCCAGTTTGGTCTATTACCGCCAAACCGGCAGAATCATATCCGCGGTACTCTAGTCGCTTCAGACCCTCAACCAAAATACCAGTGACATTACGCTGTCCTGCTGCACCAACAATTCCACACATCGTTATTTCTGGCTCACTTTTCTATGTTAATCCTTCTTAGAAGGACGCTTCCAACCAGAGATATTTTTCTGGCCAGCTCGGGTCAAACCCAATTCACCTTCGGGCACATTTTTATTGATGGTAGAACCGGCCCCTACAGTGGCATTTTTACCTACATCAATAGGCGCAACCAACGATGTATTCGACCCAATGAAGGCATTATCTCCAATTGTGGTTTTGTGTTTATTAACCCCATCGTAGTTACAGGTGATTGTTCCGGCTCCCACATTTACATTTTCACCTAATTCGGCATCACCGACATAACTAAGGTGGTTTATCTTGCTGCCTTTGCCTACTTTTATTTTTTTCGTTTCGACAAAATTGCCGACCTTAACACCTGCCGCTAACTCTGTTCCGGGACGCAATCGAGCAAAGGGACCAATTATTGCGTTATTACCTATTTGGCAATCCTCAATAACACTATTAGCTTTTATCTCTACACCGTCTCCAATGAGGCTATTACTGATCAGGCAATTTGGACCAATACTTATGTTGTTTCCGAGGACGACATCACCATCGAAAATACAATTAATATCAATAAAGTTGTCGGAACCCGTTTTGAGGTTACCACGAACATCTGTTCGTGCTGCGTCAGCCAATGTAACACCTTCTGACATGAGTCGTTTGGCTTGCTGCAACTGATAATACCGCTCTAGATTATTGAGTTGTAATCGATTATTGACACCTTCAACCTCTTCAACGGCAACAGGTTGTATTGTCTTGATCAGATACCCGGCATTGCGGGCAATGGAGATGATATCCGTCAGGTAATATTCACCCTGTGCATTGTTGTTTCCTATCTGAGGCAGCCATGCTTGCAGGCATTCACTGGGTAGGGCAAGCACACCCGTGTTGACCTCTGTAATTTTCAGTTGTTCGGCACTGGCATCTTTTTGCTCGACAATAGCCGCGACCTCTCCCTGTTGATCGCGAACGATACGGCCATAACCAGTGGGATCCGCAAGCTGCACCGTAAGCAAAGCGATACTTTCATCAGACACGTTATTAAGCATGCCGGAAATAGTCTCGGGACTAATCAATGGCACATCCCCATACAGAATCAGGGTAGTGGCATTTGAAGTGAGCAAAGGCGAGGCCTGCAATACTGCATGCGCCGTACCCAACTGTTCGGTTTGCTCAATACACCTCAGGGAACCAGAGGATATGACCGCTTGTACCTGCTCGGCCCCATGGCCCGTTACCACCAAAATATTGGCGTCATCAACGGTTCTCGCCGCATCAACCACATGCTGTAAGAGGGGGCGGCCAGCTAGACAATGCAACACCTTGGGGAGCTCAGACTTCATTCGAGTGCCCTTACCAGCAGCAAGGATCACAATATCTGTTGCCATATAAATTCCTTTATTTTTGGCTATTTAATCAGGAAGTTTACTCGATTACCACGCATAGACCGTTGCTTGTGCGCGCATAAATAACACACAAAAAAGGGTGGCCGAAGCCACCCTTTTTATAACAGTCACTTGCGCAACTACTTTTTGCCACCCAACTTCTTTCGCAACTGTTCTATCGTGCGAAGCTGAGCTGCTGCTACGGCCAGCTGTGAAGCTGCCCGAGAATAGTCGAATTCGCCGCCCTGATTCGAGAGCTCGTGTTCGGCTTGGTTCTTAGCTTCCAGTGCAGCGGCCTCATCCAAATCATCTGCACGTAACGCTGTGTCAGATAGGATAGAGACAATATTTGGCTGAACTTCGAGGAATCCACCAGAAAGGTAGTAAATCTCCTCTTCGCCATCCTGCTTTACGATACGAACAGGGCCGGGTTTTAGATCGGTTAACAACGGTGCATGACCAAAAGCAATTCCCAGTTCACCCTGGGAACCGGTAGCCACTACCAGTTCAACCAACCCTGAAAATAAGGACTCTTCAGCACTTACAATATTACAATGGACGGTCATAGCCATATCTTAACGCCTTTCTTTGGCTTACTTAAGCTTTTCAGCTTTTTCAACAGCCTCTTCAATGGAGCCAACCATGTAGAACGCCTGCTCTGGCAGGTGGTCGTAGTCGCCATTGAGAATGCCCTGGAAGCCAGCAATAGTTTGCTTTAGAGATACATATTTGCCTGGGGAACCAGTAAAGATTTCTGCCACGTGGAACGGCTGTGATAAGAAACGCTCAATCTTACGAGCGCGAGCTACCACTTGCTTATCTTCTTCAGACAGTTCGTCCATACCCAGAATAGCAATAATATCTTTCAGCTCTTTAAAGCGCTGAAGAACAGACTGAACACCGCGAGTTACTTCATAGTGCTCTTGACCAACAATCAGTGGGTCAAGCTGACGAGACGTTGAATCCAACGGATCTACCGCAGGGTAAATACCTTTAGAGGCAATGTCACGGCTCAATACCACGGTTGAATCCAGGTGAGCAAACGTTGTTGCTGGTGATGGATCCGTCAAGTCATCCGCAGGTACATATACCGCCTGTACCGATGTGATCGATCCAGTCTTAGTAGAAGTAATACGCTCTTGGAGTACACCCATTTCTTCCGCCAGAGTAGGCTGATAACCTACCGCAGATGGCATACGACCCAACAGTGCAGATACCTCTGTACCAGCCAATGTGTAACGATAGATGTTATCGACGAACAACAGTACGTCTTTACCTTCGTCACGGAATTTTTCTGCCATGGTCAGGCCGGTTAGTGCTACACGGAGTCTGTTTCCGGGTGGCTCGTTCATCTGACCGTATACCATAGCTACTTTTGATTCACTTGGGGTCTCAACGTTAACAACGTTAGATTCCTGCATTTCAAAGTAGAAATCGTTACCTTCACGAGTACGCTCACCTACACCTGCAAATACAGATAGGCCTGAGTGTTGAAGTGCGATGTTGTTGATAAGTTCCATCATGTTAACGGTCTTACCTACACCAGCACCACCGAATAGACCGATTTTACCACCCTTAGCGAATGGACAAATTAGGTCGATTACTTTAACGCCCGTTTCTAGAAGTGCGATCTCGTTTGATTGTTCTTCGTACCTTGGTGCGCTGCGGTGGATAGAGTAAACCTCTTCCGCGCCCACTTCACCACGCTCATCAATCGCGTCACCTAGGACGTTCATGATACGACCTAGAGTTTTAGTACCGACTGGTACTGAAATTGGAGCGCCAGTGTTAACCACTTCAACTCCACGACGTAAACCATCAGAGCTACCCATTACGATACAACGAACTACGCCACCGCCTAGCTGTTGTTGAACTTCAAGAACTAGACGCTCTTTTGAGTCCGTTACGTTTAGAGCGTCATATACACTAGGTACATTGCTCTGTGGGAACTCTACGTCGACTACCGCACCGATGATCTGTACGATCTTACCTGTAGCCATCGTTAATCCTCTAACTATTTAGTTTTACCTAAGCTTAAACCGCAGCTGCGCCTGAAACGATCTCAGAAAGTTCTTGTGTAATCGCCGATTGACGGGCTTTGTTATACACAAGTTCTAAGTCATCAATAATGTCACCAGCGTTATCTGTTGCTGATTTCATAGCAATCATTCGAGCTGCTTGCTCACAAGCAAGATTCTCGACCACACCTTGGTACACTTGAGATTCGACATAACGAACCAATAGTGCATCTAGTAGTGGTTTTGGCTCGGGCTCATAAATGTAGTCCCAAGAATGACTGCGTTTCATTTCTTCGCTATCTGATTTAGGCAAAGGAAGTAATTGATCGATCGTTGGTTCTTGAACCATAGTGTTTTCAAACTTGTTGAACACTACGAACAGGCGATCTAATTCGCCTTCATCATATTTCTTCAGCATAACGCTTACAGAGCCAATCAAGTCTTCAAGGCTTGGACGATCGCCCAGACCTGAAACTTGAGCTGCTACTTTCGCGCCGCTGTTGTTGAAAAATGCTGTTGCTTTAGAACCTACAATTGCAAGCTCTACATCAGCACCTTTCTCAGACCAATCCTTCATGTCGTTCATGGCTTTCTTGAACAAGTTAATGTTCAAACCACCACAAAGACCACGGTCTGTAGAAACGATGATGTAACCAACACGTTTGGCTTCACGTTCCTCAAGATAAGGATGCTTATACTCGAGGCTACCATTAGCCAAATGACCGATCACTTTACGCATTGTTTCTGCATATGGACGAGTAGCTTCCATTGCGTCTTGAGAACGACGCATTTTTGAAGCTGCTACCATTTCCATTGCTTTCGTAATCTTCTGTGTGCTTTTAACACTACCGATTTTATTACGTATCTCTTTTGCGCCGGCCATCGTTACTCTCCGTTAATGGTATGAGGTGGCCCTAAGACCACCTACCAATTACCAGGTCTGGGTTGCCTTGAAATCGTCAACAAGCTTCTTCAGCTCAGCTTCGATTTCTTTATTGAAAGCACCCGTTGTGTCGATCTGTGTTGCTAGATCGGCATATTGACCACGAGCAAACGACAGTAAAGCAGCTTCAAAATCTAGAACTTTTGACAGTTCAACATCTTGAAGGTATCCACGCTCTGCAGCGAAGATTACTAGAGCTTGGTCAAATACAGACATAGGAGCGTATTGCTTCTGCTTCATCAGTTCTGTAACTTTTTGACCGTGGTCTAGTTGCTTCTTAGTCGCTTCATCAAGATCCGATGAGAATTGTGCAAATGCAGCAAGTTCACGGTATTGAGCTAGAGCAGTACGGATACCGCCAGATAGCTTCTTGATGATTTTAGTCTGCGCCGAACCACCTACACGAGAAACTGAGATACCTGGGTCAACAGCTGGACGTACGCCGGCGTTGAATAGCTCAGTTTGTAGGAAGATCTGACCATCAGTAATCGAGATTACGTTAGTCGGT
>DFBC01000064.1 GCA_002367235.1 Cellvibrionales bacterium UBA3090 | reverse complement strand
TTCTCAATAACCGGCTTGGAATTTGATCTTACAGTTTTGGCTGCAGTGCTGGCGGTGGTCGGTTATTCCCTGAACGATACTATTGTTGTCTCAGACCGAATTCGTGAAAACTTTCGTCTGTTGAGAAAATCGGATGCCTTTTCTGTCATCAATGAGTCTTTAACTCAAACATTGGGCCGAACGTTAATCACCTCATTAACCACATTGTTGGTGCTGTCTGCGCTCTATTTCTTTGGTGGTGAATTGATTCACAACTTTGCCGTTGCTCTGATAGTGGGGGTGGTGATTGGTACTTACTCCTCTATTTATGTTGCGGCAAACATCCTGCTTGCATTGGGGATGACTCGTGAAGATTTATTGCCGCCAGAAAAAGAAGGCGCAGAGTTTGACGGGTTGCCTTGATTGGCCCTGAGCACTATAAAACGCTGCCTTCTGCGGCGTTTTTTTATGCCTGTCGTTTTATGTGTTCACTTTCAAGACTTGGTTTTTTTGGTGTGTACTTTCACTTAAGGGCTGTAATTGCCTGCGGTACTGTTGTATGGCGTTGTTTGAATTGATATTGATAACTTCTATGAAATCATAGGCTTCCTCATAAATAATCGTGTTTTTTTTCTTGCGTGATAAAGCGGCCCGCTGTTAAAGTTCTGGAAGCGGATATTTTGTGTATCCGTGTTTTTATAAAATCAACCATTATATTGGCGCAAAGTTTTAACGAGGGTCATATGTCAGATTTAGTTACTGGTACCGTTAAGTGGTTCAACGAAGAAAAAGGTTACGGCTTTCTTGAACAGGAAGGTGGTAAAGATGTATTTGTGCATTTTAGTGCTATTAACGGTACAGGCCGTCGCACATTGTATGAAGGTCAGCAGGTTTCTTTTGAAGTAACAGATGGTCAGAAAGGCCCTCAGGCTCAGAATGTAACTGTAGTAGCCTAAGGCTTTAGGTTACTGCTGTGTAATAAAATGCCAGCTTATGCTGGCATTTTTTATATTCTCGTACTAATTGCCAGAGTTCCAACTTTGGCGAAATGTTTCTTTTTTTCTGTTTTTTTGGGACGCGGCTGATCTAGCGCCAATACTCCCAGGCCACCAATACCTTTTCCGGGTACCAGTTCTTCCCATAGCTACCGTTATAGCGGGCCAAAGCGTTGGCTAGGTGGCCGTTTTCTTTGTTCAGGTAGTACTTCAGGATAGTACAGCCATAGCGTAGATTGGTGTCCACATCTATCAGGTTGTCGTCGGGTCGCCCGATTTCTTTCTTCCAGAATGGCATTACCTGCATGAGTCCTTGGGCGCCTGCATGTGAAAGAGCGTAGGGATCAAAATGGCTCTCTATCTGTATGACAGCGAGTACAATTTCAGGTGAAAGGTCTGCCTGGATGGCCGCCCTGTGGATTTTTCTCAGTAGATTCAGGCGTTGCTTGTCATCGGGGAGATAGCGCTCAAGCTGGCTGGATTTGGCAACCAGCCAGACTTCGGCATCAAATCGATCTTCAAAACTATCAGATTGTTCAATTGTTCTTCTGAGCAATGACAGTAGTTCTTGATCGGAACCCTCTTCGGCAAGCAGGGGCAAACTAGTCGCTAGGCTGGCATAAAACAACCCAAAGAGGACTAGTTTGCCAAGCGCATTTATCATCCAATAGCCTGTTTTATGAAGTCGGGTAATTCTGACAGGGCAACATTTTGGTTTTCTCCATCACGACGGTGGCGGTATTCTACCTGTCCCTCTTCCAGTCCCCGGTCACCGATAACAATGCGATGGGGCAGGCCCATTAATTCTATATTAGCTAACATGACACCCAAGCGCGCTTTTTCCTCATCCATAAAGAGTACGTCATACCCGGCATTTGTCAGCTCTTGATAAAGGTTTTCGCAAGTTTCACGTACCTTTTCAGATTTGTGCATGTTGATTGGAACCAAAGCGATTTGAAAAGGCGAGAGGGCATCTGGCCAGATAATGCCGTTGTCATCGTTGTTTTGCTCTATAGCTGAAGCCACGACCCTGCTGACGCCAATGCCATAGCAGCCCATCAGCATCACTTGTTCCCGGCCTTCTTCATTGAGCACTCGTGCGTTCATGGCTTCACTGTATTTGGTGCCCAGCTGGAAGATATGGCCCACTTCGATACCACGTTTAATTTCCAGTACGCCTTTCCCGTCGGGGCTAGGGTCACCGGGTACCACGTTGCGAATATCTTCTATGCGTGTCAGTGGGTTGTTTGTTAATGGATAGTCTCGTTCCCAATTGACGCCGGTGAGGTGGTGGCCCTCTTTGTTTGCACCACAGGCAAAATCGGCTAGGTGGGCTGCACTTCGATCTACAATCACCGGGATGTTCAAGCCTACCGGGCCCAGAGAGCCAACACTACAGCCGATGAACTGCTTTACTTGTTCCTCGCTGGCAAAGGCCAGTGGTGATGCGATGCCATCGAGCTTCTCAGCTTTGATGTCGTTGAGTTCGTGATCACCACGAAGAACCAGTGCCACTAAGGTTGTTTGGTTATCTTCTGATTCGCCCAATACGATTAGCGTTTTGGCGAGTTGAGCGCTGTCCAGGTTAAGAAACTGGCTAACTTCGTCGATGCTATGTTGGCCGGGTGTGGCAATTTCGCGCATCTGGCTGGTTGCCGCAGGGCGATCCCCACTTGGTGCCAGAGCTTCGGCCATTTCTACATTGGCCGCATAGTCACTTTCTGTGGAAAAGGCGATATCATCTTCTCCCGAGTCGGCAAGTACGTGGAACTCGTGGGAAAGACTGCCACCAATACTGCCGGTATCCGCTAGCACAGGTCTGAAATCCAGTCCCAGTCGGCTGAAAATGGCGGTGTAGGCCTTAAACATAACATCGTAGGTTTGTTGCAGGCTGTCTTGGGTGATATGGAAGGAGTAGGCGTCTTTCATCAGGAATTCGCGGGCGCGCATAATGCCAAAGCGAGGACGAATTTCATCGCGAAACTTGGTTTGAAGCTGGTAAAAGTTGGCGGGCAGTTGCTTATAACTGCGGATCTCATTGCGAACCAGATCGGTGATCACTTCCTCGTGGGTTGGCCCAAGGCAAAAGGATCGATCGTGTCTGTCCTTGATGCGAAGTAGTTCGGGACCATATTGTTCCCATCGACCGGATTCTTCCCAAAGTTCAGCGGGTTGGGTAACGGGCATAAGGACTTCCTGAGCGCCGGCGCGATCCATTTCCTCGCGGACAATAGCCTCCGCTTTGCGTAATACTCGCAATCCCAAAGGTAGCCAGCTATAGAGTCCAGCAGCCAGCTTGCGAATCATGCCCGCTCTCAGCATTAGCTGATGACTAATGACTTCAGCGTCAGCTGGCGTTTCTTTTTGGGTGGTAATCAGGTATTGGCTGGCGCGCATAATGACTCTCGTATAGTCTCTGGTTGCTATTGGCTGTTAATGGAAAAGCCGCTATTTTACGGTGGTGGTTTCTCCGGGTACAGGACTTCGAGTGCAGGATGGGAGGTATTTAAATGTTTGAACTTCATTCCAGGTTGGCCGCAGATACTCTAATAGTGGGTGAATTTGAATTGTGCCAACTGTTGATTCACCGAGATGCAAACTATCCCTGGTTTATTCTGGTACCTAAAAAGTCCAGCGTAACAGAGGTTTATCATCTTTCAGATGAGGATCGGATGCAGCTGATGAAGGAGTCGTGCATGTTGGCCGAGGCGCTGGTCGATGTGTTTTCGCCAGATAAAATCAATATCGCCACCTTGGGAAACATGGTGCCGCAGTTACATATTCACCACGTGGCTCGCTATACCTCCGATGGTGCCTGGCCAAATCCTATCTGGGGGGCATTGCCGGCTAAACAGTATGAAAAAGATGTTCTCGAGCAGCGCATTGAGTCCGTGGCCAGTGTGTTGGTCGGCGATGACTTTTCAGCGGCTTGAGTGGCTGTTGTGCGAGCGATGTTTCCCTCCTTCTAGCTCCCGTTTTGATGGGGTATAATGCGCGCCTTTTGCTGGTATACCTGATAGAGCGCCTGAAAAGCGCGTAACCAGTATTCTGTGGGTTCTGCTGTCGAACCTCGATTGATCAATACGGGAAGAAATAATGCGTACAAATTATTGCGGTGTTCTTGGTGCAGAGAACATTGATCAGGAAGTTACACTCTGTGGCTGGGTAGACCGTCGTCGTGACCACGGTGGTGTCATCTTTATCGACCTTCGCGACCGCGAAGGCATTGTTCAGGTGGTTTTTGATCCAGATTGTGGTGAGCACTTTGAGCGTGCCGATTCTGTGCGCAGTGAATATGTTCTTCAGGTTAAGGGGAGAGTTCGTGCCCGTACACCGGAAACCGTCAACCCGGATATGCGCACGGGTGAAATAGAAATTTACGCGTTGGAGCTGGAGATATTAAACACCTCTGACACACCACCATTTCCGCTGGACGAGCACAATAAGGTGGGTGAGGATGTTCGTTTAAAATATCGCTATATGGATTTACGTCGTCCTGAGATGTTGAAGAACTTACGTTTTCGCTCTCAAGTGACCACGGCTATTCGCAACTATCTAGACGACAAAGGTTTTCTGGATATTGAAACGCCTATTTTGACTCGTGCAACGCCTGAAGGCGCGCGGGATTATCTGGTACCTAGCCGTACCCACGATGGTAAATTCTTTGCGTTGCCCCAGTCTCCACAGCTGTTTAAGCAGCTGCTAATGGTGTCTGGTATCGATCGTTACTATCAAATTGCCAAGTGTTTCCGGGACGAGGATTTGCGCGCCGACCGTCAACCTGAGTTTACCCAGGTGGATGTGGAGCTGTCGTTTACCTCTGAAGATGAGATTATGGCGATTAACGAAGACATGATTCGTTCTGTCTTTCAGAAAGTGCTGGATGTAGATCTCGGTGATTTCCCCCAGATGCCCTACAGCGAGGCCATGGATAGATTTGGTAGCGACAAGCCGGATTTGAGGATTCCACTAGAGTTGGTGGAAATCAAAGACCTGATGGCCGTTGTAGATTTTAAAGTGTTCTCTGGTCCGGCCAATGATCCAGCAGGCCGGGTAACGGCATTAAAAGTGCCCGGCGGGAATAGCATCAGTCGCAAGCAGATTGATGACTACACCAAGTTCGTCGGCATCTATGGAGCCAGAGGACTGGCCTATATCAAGGTTAATGATAAGGATAATCTGGAAGAAGGACTGCAATCGCCGATTGTGAAGTTTCTGCCCAATGAAGTTCGTGGTGCCATCCTCGAGCGTACGGGTGCAGAAAATGGCGACCTTATTTTCTTTGGTGCCGACAAAGGCAAGATCGTATCCGAGGCATTGGGAGCCTTGCGTTGTAAGTTGGGCGCAGATCTTGATCTGTATACCTGTGATTGGGCCCCATTGTGGGTGGTTGACTTCCCTATGTTCGAGGAAACCACTGACGGCAACTGGACCTCCTTACACCATCCATTTACTCGTCCGGCCTGCACTCCGGAAGAGCTGGAAAATGATCCCGAAAACGCCCTGTCACTGGCCTACGACATGGTGCTTAATGGTACTGAACTGGGCGGTGGCTCTATTCGTATCCACAACCCAGTCATGCAGAAATCCGTTTTCCACGTACTGGGCATCAGTGATGAAGAGGCCAATGAAAAGTTTGGCTTCCTCGTGGATGCCCTCAGCTACGGCTGTCCTCCACACGGCGGATTGGCATTTGGTCTGGATCGCCTGATTATGCTGCTAACCGGCAGTGACTCGATCCGCGATGTGATTGCATTCCCTAAAACCCAGACAGCAGCATGCGTGATGACCGATGCCCCCGGGGCAGTGGACAACAAGCAACTGCGTGAGTTGAACATCCGGTTGAGAGAGAAAAAAGAAAACGCCTAGACTGTTGAGATAACGTCTGAGGTGGTGCTCAGATAGAAGTAGGAGATTATTTATGGCAGGTCACAGTAAATGGGCCAATATCAAACACCGTAAGGCGGCGCAGGATGCCAAGCGGGGTAAGGTGTTCACCAAATTAATTCGTGAGCTGGTGGTCGCCGCCAAAGCCAGTGGTCCCAATCCAGAAGATAATCCGCGTTTACGAGCGGCTGTGGACAAAGCGCTCGGTTCAAATATGAAGCGCGATACGGTCGACAAGGCGATAGCCCGGGGTGCCGGTGCTGGCGAAGGCGACAATTACGACGAGATCACCTATGAGGGCTATGGTGTCGGTGGTGTTGCCGTACTCGTGGAATGCATGACAGATAACCGCAATCGAACCGTCTCTGATGTGCGTCACGCCTTTGACAAGCGCGGTGGCAATCTGGGCACCGATGGCTCTGTTGCTTATTTGTTCTCTCGCACCGGACAGCTCAGCTTTGCACCGGGTGCCGATGAAGAAGAAATCATGGAGGTGGCGCTCGAAGCGGGTGCCGAAGACGTGGTAATCAATGACGACAAATCCATTGACGTCATGACCGCGTGGGAAGATTTTACCGCTGTGAAGGATGCCATGGTTGCCGAGGGTCTAGAGCCTGACGATGCCGAGATCACCATGCTGGCCTCTGTCACTGTCCCGCTCGATAAAGAGGGGGCTGAAAAGACACTGGCCTTAATCGATAGCCTCGAAGATCTGGACGATGTCCAGAATGTGTATACCAATGCCGACATTTCACTTGAGGTGATGGAGCAGCTGGGTTGATACCCGAGGCTTGTCTAGGCTGCCCTTAAACTGATTTTTAATAAAATGTTTCATTAAACTTAACGAGTAATCACAGGAAAAAAAGATGAAAGTATTGAAAAAAACCGATGACTATACAATTTACCAAAAGCGTTCAGGCCGTTACGCGGTCGTGGGTGCCAACAAGAAAAATATTAACGGTGAAGACAAGGTTAAAATTCTTGTTGAAGCGGGCATCGTTACACTAGCAGTGGCT
>DFBC01000101.1:1322-2516 GCA_002367235.1 Cellvibrionales bacterium UBA3090 | reverse complement strand
CGCCGCTGGGGATCTGAATATCTATGCCTATGTCTGGAATGATTCGTTTAACTGGACGGACCCGAGTGGGTTGGCAGCAGGTGGTTGCACCTCAGGTATTCAAACTGGAACGAGCAATACTGGCCCGGTCTGTGGAGGTGCCGTCGCAGGAATAATTGGGCGGGGCTTAATGGGCGCAGCTCTAGATATTTCAGCAATGATTAGAGCCGCATCTCTAATCGCTATAGTAAAAATGACCGGCGATTCTGGTGATGGCACCAATAGTGGGACAAATACAGGTTCGGTAACTGGTGATCCGCAGTGTGATGAAAACGACCCAACATGTAGTTGTCTTCTGGGCTCTGGCGGTCAACAAACATCTAGCAGTACTTTAGAGGAAGGGAACGGATGGCGGCTTGATGTCGAAAACCCAAATCCAGGTGTGAGGGCGGGAAACATGCACCTTCAATTTGGGTCAATCGGGTCGCCGCACCATTACATTGACCCGACAACTGGAACAATAGATACTTCTGGGATGAGTGCAGCTCAGAGAAGACTTGTTAGAGATAATCAAAGACAGATTGACAGAGGTATTAAAAAAGGAAGGAAATATTTAGGTTGCTAAAGGCGCGATTGGATCAGTTTGAGTTGAACCTCACGAACAGGGCCAGGCCCGACCTTATCGAGGTATGTGGATTGTGCCTGATGTTTTTTGAGTTTGCGGACAGTGAGTATGTTCGTCGAGTACAAAAGCGGGAGAAAAATAGTGCCTCATGGGCCGAGTATACACTAAATGAAGCCTACTTGACCTGCGAAGGCTTGTCAGTGCATGAGATCCGTCAAATTTGTGGTAGGCTTTCTTCAAGAATATCAACAAGCGTCTGTTTAAAAAGGGTTAGATCCACATTTTTATTGCTTTCCTCAACGGATTCTTGGGCAACCGCAAAGTTTCGCTTTTGGGCCTGCCGGTCTGTTTCAGATGAAAAGGAATTTCAGTTTTTTGAAGATTGGAAGGGAGAAGATGAGTTATTGCTGGTGAAGCACAACTGCTAATGGGGAGAGGCAACCTCTGGTGATGATTTCGGCCCCGAATCTACCCTGTTCACGAACCGCCTAAGCTCAATCCTTGCTGTGGTCGACCCGATCACCGGAACCGTCGCGGCAGAATACACCTACGATGCCTTCGGCCAAATCACCCAGACCGGCCCCCTGCAA
>DFBC01000101.1:0-1283 GCA_002367235.1 Cellvibrionales bacterium UBA3090 | reverse complement strand
CGCGCCCGCTATTATGATCCGGCATTGGGCATGTTCATCCAGTCTGACCCAATAGGCTTCGCCGCTGGCGATCTGAATATCTATGCCTATGTTGGTAATGACCCAGCTAATTGGTCAGACCCTAGCGGTTATTCGCAGGCTCTCACGCAAGGGCGCTTAAGCCGCACAGTTGCAGGGATGGCCGATTCTGCAACGCATACTATCGGAAGTTCGACAATAACTGCGGCGGATGCAATTGCTGCGGCTATAGGCTCATACATGATAGTTCTAATGAGTGGCGACGATCCGAATAGTGAAACGAACTCAAGTTCTGACTCTTCCGATGAAACTGGAGCCCCGCCTCCGCCTGAATGCAGACCAGATGACAACAATAGATTTTGGAATTGGGAGCGGTTAAAAAGAGTAGTATTGCTTGCGCTTGGACTTGGGGCTCATGATATTCATGGTGACTATAGTCCAACAAATATTGAAGATGACCGCCCGACGTTTCAGCGTCCTCGTGATCCGCGTGAAACCGAAGATGCACCGGGAAGTGATAAGAATAGGAATATAGATGACTGCTAAGAAAAAAAACGGGTCACCTCGAAAGTTATCCCAGGAAGAATACTCCAATTGTTTTAATAATGCCAAAGCCGGGGATAAAGCGTCAATGCTGAAGCTGACATCCGACACCATAAAACACTATCGGCACGATTTTGACAGGATGCAGAAAACCTATGTTTTTGTGGAACAATGCGCTCATCAAAACGCACCTAGAGTATTGCGGGATTTGTCATTATTAGCCCTTCGATTGGGCTGGTATAAAAGCGCGTATCATCTGATCGATACACTCTTGCAGAGCGGTGAATTGAGATCAGCCTTTATGGCAAGCATTTATCTAAGGAAATGCGACGATGAGGAGCTAAATGAAAAAGGATTTAGTTATCTGAGAATAGCTGCAAATGCTGGGCATGTTGGAGCTAGGCAGGAGCTCTTTAGCAACAAGATGCGACCCATCGGTTGGCTTGGTAGAATTTTAGTAGCGTTCTATGGTTTTTTTTTCTTGCTTCCTCATATCGCTTGGCTTGCCCACAGGGATAAAGATGACCCGCGACTTGATTTTCTCCCAGAATAGGTAGTTACCAGACTGTCGGAGTTTAAGGCGACGACTGCAAGAACAATAGTCTAAACTACCAGACTCTTACGATCCGGGTACCCTCGCCAGCTATGCCTACGACGCGCTGGAGCGGCGGATTGCCAAGACGGTAGATGGGATTACAACGGCTTACATCTATGACCCGTGG
>DFBC01000110.1:12864-23608 GCA_002367235.1 Cellvibrionales bacterium UBA3090 | reverse complement strand
GGCGACACGCTCTTCGTTGTCATGCGAGTGTACTTTGAGAAACCACGCACCACGACGGGCTGGAAAGGGTTAATTAACGACCCCTACCTCAATGATTCATTTAAAATTACCGATGGTCTTCATGTGGGCCGTCAGCTGTTGCTTGATGTTGCCGAATTGGGTCTGCCTACAGCTACGGAAGCACTCGACCCTATCTCGCCTCAATATATGCAGGATTTAATTTCCTGGTCTGCGATTGGAGCCAGAACAACAGAGTCTCAAACTCACCGTGAAATGGCCTCAGGCCTGTCCTCTACTGTGGGCTTCAAGAACGGCACCGATGGCAGCCTTACCGTCGCCATTAACGCTCTACAGTCTGTAGCTAGTCCGCACCGCTTTCTGGGGATCAATTCCGAAGGCAGCGTATCCGTGATAACCACAGCGGGAAACCCCTATGCACACGTGGTGCTGCGAGGTGGTGACGGCAAGCCAAATTATGATTCTGTCAGTGTATCGCTTGCTGAACAGGAACTGAGCAATGCCGGCATTCCTGCAAATATCATGGTCGATTGCAGTCATGCCAACTCCAACAAGAATCACGAACTACAGCCTTTGGTGATGGAGAACGTCACCAACCAGATTCTTGAGGGCAACACATCCATTATCGGCATCATGGTTGAAAGTAATCTGAAAGCCGGCAATCAAAAAATTACCGCAAATCTGGACGATCTTGAGTATGGCGTGTCTATTACTGATGCGTGTATCGACTGGGAAACAACGGAAAAGGCTTTGCGGGATATGCGAGAAAAACTCAAAGATGTCTTGCCTGGGCGCACAAAATAGCGCTCACAGGTAAGCCTTTCGAGAACAAAAAACGGGCCTTAGAGCCCGTTTTTTTATAGCAGCCTTTTATAAAACCAAACTATCTAATGTCGTATCGATCACCTTTTGCAAGGCATGTCTGCCGGAACCCATTTTGGAAAGAGAGCGTAATCCGGCAATCATTGCCAGTAAATAGTCCGCCTGTGCATCGACGTCTTTTTTCTCGTCGATCAAACCTTTATCTCGGGCCTCTATAAGCCGATTTAAAAACAGTTCACGCACCTCGAGTAAATAGTCGCCGGCCTCATTGGCAATTCCTGGCGAAGTATTACTTAGCTCTGAAACAGTATTAAACAACAGGCAGCCATTTGACAGGTTCACATCTTCGCCAAGGAATTTACGGTAATAAAATACCCTGATGGCCTGAAGAGGATCTTCAATACCGTTTAATGTAGATGAATGTAAATCCTTACGACGCTTTGCATAACACGCCATGGCTTCTGAAAAAAGGTTATCTTTACTGCCAAACGTGGCGTAAAGACTGCTGCGGTTAATTCCCATAACCGCAATCAGCTTACTGATGGAACTTGCGTTATATCCATCAGACCAAAATAGATCTAATGCCTTCGTGACAACATCATTGCGATCAAACTCACGCAACCTGGACATATGTGCTCCTTGCAGGCTAGAAAATTACCTACTTGGCATGATTAAACTCGACACTCAGCATATTAAGTT
Source organism: Cellvibrionales bacterium UBA3090 (assembly GCA_002367235.1). Lineage (GTDB taxonomy): Bacteria > Pseudomonadota > Gammaproteobacteria > Pseudomonadales > Porticoccaceae > Porticoccus. Next base: position 22,069 of record DFBC01000110.1, on the reverse strand, counting down.
AAAAGATAACCATGCCACCAGGGTGCTACATATAGGACTTACTGCGGTCGCTATGATCGGTAACGTCTCGAATACCTTTTAGCTCAGGAATTTTTTCCAGGATAGTCTTTTCTACCCCTTCCTTCAGAGTGACATCGACCATGCCACAACCCTGGCACCCGCCACCGAAACGCAGGATAGCAACATCATCAACCACTTCTTCAAGACTAATCATGCCACCGTGTGAGGCCAAACCAGGATTCACATCGTTGTGCAGGACATAGTTGATTTTATCTTCCACGGGGCTGTCGTCATTAACCTGTGGCATTCTGGAGTTCGGCGCACGAATGGTTAATTGCCCGCCAAATTTGTCGTCGGAGTAATCAACCTGAGCATCTTCAAGAAAAGGCAAGCTGCGTTGGCCGAAGTGGGCTTTGAACCCATCCAGTTCCATTACCGTATCGTCCTCTTTCTCTTCACCTGGACGACAATAGGCTATGCAGGTTTCAGCTTTCGGCGTACCGGGATCAGAAACAAACATTCTAATACCGATGCCTTCGCAATCTTGCTTGGCCAGTAGATCAGCCAAATACTTTTGAGCGGATTCTGTGATGGTGATATTGAGCATTAAAGTACCTGAAACCTATACCTGAGTAATTTAGTCATGTATTCTATCATTTTTGCTCTTTGGCAACAATGAAATGATGATTAATTTTCACCAGAAAATGCTGCTCAGCATTGGTCAACACAGCTACTGAATAGGCTGAGAGACACCTGAAAATTCTGCTAGAATGCGCCTCTTTTTCCTAACAACATTGAAATGGTCTTAACCGCAGTAAAATGGACAACAACTTGAATAACCGTCAAACGCATATTAATGCTCTTCACCAAGCAGCCCGCGATCGCATCCTGATTCTGGATGGCGCTATGGGCACGATGATCCAATCACACAAATTTACCGAAGCTGATTATCGCGGTGATCGGTTTGCAGACTGGCCTCAGGATGTTGCGGGCAACAATGACCTGTTATCCCTGACCCAACCCGAAGTGATACGAAACATACACCGCGTCTACTTAGAGGCCGGTGCCGACATTGTTGAGACCAACACATTCAATGCAACGGCCGTCTCCATGGCTGATTACGCTATGGAATCACTGGTTCGCGAACTCAATGAAGCTGGGGCCAGACTTGCTCGAGAAGCCTGTGACGACATTGCCACGGCTGATCGACCACGATGGGTTGCAGGTGTACTTGGGCCAACCAGCCGTACCCTCTCCATCTCACCAGATGTCAACGATCCTGGCGCACGGAATTCCAGCTTTGACGAACTCGTGAAAACCTATATCGATGCAACTGAAGGTCTTATTGCCGGTGGTAGCGACATTATCCTAATCGAAACGATTTTCGATACTCTGAATGCCAAAGCCGCCATCTTTGCCGTAAAGCAAGTTTTTGAAGAGCAGGGTTTTGAGTTGCCCATTATGATATCGGGAACCATAACCGATGCCAGCGGCCGCACGCTGTCTGGCCAGACACCCGAGGCTTTCTGGAATTCTGTGTCGCATGCGAAGCCCTTTTCCATCGGGCTTAACTGCGCATTAGGTGCTAAAGAGTTACGTCCTCATATTGAGGAACTGTCGAGACTTGCAGATACACGTGTCAGCGCACACCCCAATGCCGGCCTGCCTAATGAATTTGGCGAGTATGACGAAACAGCCGAAGAAATGGCCGCGATTGTCGGAGAGTTCGCACAGAGCGGCCTAGTTAATATCATTGGAGGTTGTTGCGGAACGACTCCAGAGCATATTAGAAAAATTGCAGAGGCTGTAGAGCAATATTCCACGCGACAAATTCCCAAGCTAGAACCGGCCTGCCGTCTATCCGGACTGGAAGCATTCAACATTACCGCAGAGTCTCTCTTTGTAAATGTTGGCGAACGATGCAACGTCACGGGTTCTGCTCGCTTTAAACGCCTGGTGCTTGACGATGATTACGACACAGCGCTGGATGTAGCTCGTCAACAAGTAGAGGATGGTGCTCAGGTTATCGACATCAACATGGACGAAGGCATGCTTGATGCCGTCCACGCAATGACGACCTTCCTTAAACTTGTGGCAACTGAACCCGATATTTCACGCATTCCACTGATGATCGACTCATCAAAGTGGCATGTGATTGAGGCTGGCTTAAAGTGGGTTCAGGGAAAATGCATTGTTAACTCCATTAGCCTCAAAGAAGGTGAAGAACCTTTTATTGAGCAAGCCAAACTGTGTCTTAAATATGGTGCTGCCGTTGTGGTCATGGCATTTGACACTCAAGGACAGGCTGACAACCTGGAGCGCCGTAAAGAAATTTGCCAACGTAGCTACGACATACTAGTCAACAAGGTAGGGTTTCGCCCCGAAGATATCATCTTTGACCCTAATGTCTTTGCTGTCGCCACCGGTATTGATGAACATAATAATTATGCCGTGGACTTTATTGAAAGTGCACAATGGATTAAACAGAACCTTCCCGGGACGCTGATCTCGGGTGGTATCAGCAACGTATCATTTTCATTCCGCGGCAATAACCCGGTTCGAGAGGCGATTCACTCTGTCTTTCTACTACATGCAATCCGTGCCGGTTTAAGCATGGGGATCGTGAATGCCGGGCAGCTTGCAGTCTACAGCGATCTACCCGATGAACTGCGCGACAAAGTTGAGGATGTGATCCTCAATCGCCACCCTGACAGCACTGAAAACCTGGTTGAGATTGCAGAAAAATACCGCGGTGACGGCTCCACAGAAACGAACAAAGTGGATCTGGAATGGCGTAGCTGGCCAGTAGAAAGACGCCTTGAGCATGCGTTAGTAAAAGGTATCACCACGTTCATCATTGAAGATACGGAAAGTGCCAGATTGGAGGCCGAACGCCCCCTTCACGTCATTGAAGGTCCGCTTATGGACGGCATGAACGTAGTTGGTGATCTATTCAGCTCGGGAAAAATGTTCCTGCCTCAGGTTGTAAAATCAGCTCGGGTAATGAAACAGGCCGTCGCCCACCTGCAGCCCTTTATCGAAGCGGAAAAACAAGACGGTGCCGAAACTAATGGCAAAATATTAATGGCGACCGTGAAGGGTGACGTACATGACATAGGGAAAAATATTGTCGGTGTGGTGTTAGGCTGCAACAACTACGAAGTCGTCGACCTGGGCGTTATGGTGCCAACTGAAAAGATCATCGAAACAGCCATCAAAGAGAATGTCGATATTATTGGGCTCTCTGGGCTTATTACGCCCTCATTAGATGAAATGGTTCATATTGCCAGTGAACTTGAACGTCAGAAGCTGAACTTTCCACTGTTAATTGGAGGAGCAACCACCTCCAAGGCACACACCGCTGTCAAAATTGACCCAAAATACCAGGTCAATCAGTCCATCTATGTTGCAGATGCCTCGCGTGCTGTAGGTGTGGCCAGCAAGCTACTTAATCCTCAGCAGCGCGATATTTATATAGCCGAGATACAGCGAGAATATGAAGAGGTGCGCAAACGCACCGCCAATCGCAAACCGCGTGGCACGACCTTCCCCTATTCCGAAGCAATCAAATCCGGTCTGCAAATAGATTGGGAACAATACAAGCCACCGGTTCCCAAAGCCATTGGCGTGCAGGTGCTGGATGACTACCCTCTCACCAAGCTGGTCGACACTATTGATTGGACACCCTTCTTCATTACTTGGGAACTGGCAGGAAAATACCCCAAGATACTCAAAGACGAAAAGGTCGGCGAAGCTGCACGAAATTTGTTTGCAGATGCCCAAAAAATGCTGCAGCAGATCGTCGATCAGAAACTACTCAAGGCTCGGGCTGTATTCGGATTATGGCCGGCAAATACAGTCAACCATGATGATATTGAAGTCTATGCCGACGAATCTAAAAGTCAGGTGCTCGCCACCCTTCACCACATTCGCCAACAAACCCGAAAATTTGGCGCAGACCATGAACTAAAATCTTTAGCTGACTTTATCGCACCCAAGGAAACGGGCATTACCGACTATGTTGGAGCATTTGCTGTAACCACCGGTATAGGCGTTGACGAGCTAGCCAAAGAGTACGAAGCCAAGGGCGATGACTACAATAGCATCATGGTAAAAGCTCTGGCTGATCGCTTGGCTGAGGCCTTTGCCGAACACTTGCATCAACGTGTACGCAAGGAGTTTTGGGGCTATGCTGATACTGAAACACTAGACAATGATGAACTCATAAAAGAGAAATATCAGGGTATCAGGCCGGCTCCCGGCTATCCGGCCTGTCCAGACCACAGTGAAAAGCAGAGCCTATTTAGGTTACTGGACGTCACAAAGAACACCGAGATAACACTCACCGAGAGTTTTGCGATGATGCCCACCGCCGCTGTCAGCGGTTGGTATTTCTCAAACCCACAGGCTAAATATTTCAACACCGGTAAAATTCAGCGTGATCAATTGGAAAGTCTGGCCCAACGTAAAAACCAACCTGTTGAGCAATTGGAGCGCTGGTTGAGGCCCGTCTTAGATGATTAGGATTGAACGATAGGAAGAAATGGAGATACCAATGAGTGAAACTGACGACCACAAGAAACCAAACTTTTGGCAGATCGTATTGAGTACGCTGGCTGCATTTTTGGGTGTACAGAGTAGCAAAAACCGTGAAAGGGACTTTAAACACGGAAATATCTATGTCTATGTAGTTTCGGGGCTAATCTTCACTATTATATTCATCTTTGCAGTTGTCTCTGTCGTCAGACTTGTTCTTCACAATGCCGGAATGTAAACCGCTTCATTAGTGATATAAAAAAGGCGGTCATTATGACCGCCTTTTTTGAAAAACCTAGTGGCGACAGCCTTACTGGTTACTAATCCAGAATATAACCGTCGTCACAAACAGACAAATGACGGCAAATGCTACAAAAGAATCGGCACAACTATCGCTATTGCCTTGTTCAACTTCATTAGTGACTACTTCATTGGACATGTTGTCTAAACCTCGTTAACGGCTAAAATCTGCGGCAGGGATTGTATCAGTATCATTTAATATTGTCCCCCCCAGAAAATCGTTCCATGTGGCCAGCTGATATAGCCTAATTAGATGATTATAGAGTTAAAAGGTTTTTCAAAATTAGTCCACAAAACGCTATTATTTCCAGCCCACTGACAAGGGACGCGAGAACCTGTAGAATTCGCGCCTTTCTATTATCAGATGCTCTAGAAACCATATAATTTATGTACGTATACAACGAAAACGATCAGAAGATTATTGAGGAACGTGTCGCGCAGTTTCGTGGCCAAACCGACCGTTATCTTGCGGGCCAGTTGGCTGAAGACGAGTTTCTGCCCTTACGTCTCCAAAACGGCCTGTATATTCAGCGCTTAGCCCCTATGCTACGTATCGCCGTGCCCTATGGCCTGCTGAACTCAAAGCAATTCCGCAAGCTGGCACATATCGCTCGAACGTACGACAAGGGTTATTGCCACATCACCACTCGCCAAAATATCCAGTTCAACTGGCCTCAACTGGAGGAAGTCCCAGATATTCTGTCGGAGTTGGCTGAAGTACAGATGCATTCAGTGCAGACCAGTGGGAACTGTATTCGCAACACCACATCAGACCAATTTGCGGGTATTGCTCGCGACGAACTCGAGGATCCACGCCCTTGGTGTGAAATTATCCGCCAGTGGTCTACTTTTCATCCAGAGTTTGCCTTCCTTCCCCGCAAGTTCAAAATTGCCGTGTGTGGAACTGAAGGGGATCGTGCTGCCATTCAGGTCCACGATATCGGCCTCCAACTTGTTAAAAATGATGCTGGTGAAGTCGGCTTCAAGGTTCTGGTTGGCGGAGGACTGGGGCGTACCCCGGTTATAGGTAGTGTCATCCGAGAATTCCTTCCAAAGGAAGATTTGCTCACCTATCTCGATGCAATCCTTAGGGTCTACAACCGTCACGGCAACAGATCCAACAAATACAAGGCCAGAATTAAAATTCTCGTTCGCGCATGGACTCCGGAAGTCTTTGCTGAAGAAGTCGAATCTGAATGGGAGTACATTAAAGACAGCCCAGCCAAGTTGACCGACCAGGAAATCGAACGGGTTAAAGGTTTCTTTACCGCACCGGATTATCAGTCGATAGACGATTCCGCTGTCGAGGCTGAACTGGAAGCGTTGTCAGAAAACAACATCGCATTCGGTAAATGGTTGCAGAGAAACATTACACCTCATCGAGTTCCTGGCTACGCCGCTGTAACGCTTTCACTCAAACCCACAGGGGTAGCACCAGGGGATATCACCGACGATCAGCTTGAGGCCGTCGCTGACCTTTCAGACCAGTACTCTTTTGGTGAAATTAGAGCGACTCACAACCAGAATCTTGTCCTGGCTGATGTTAAAAAGTCCGATCTGTTTGAACTTTGGAAAAAAGCCAAAGCTGGTGGCTTCGCAACACCTAACATCGGCACACTGACCGATATGATTTGCTGTCCTGGCGGTGATTTCTGCTCTTTAGCCAATGCCAAATCGATTCCCGTTGCCGAAGCACTGCAACGTAAATTTGACGATATGGACTATGTCTATGACTTGGGCGATCTATCGCTCAACATCTCAGGTTGCATGAATGCCTGCGGGCATCATCACGTAGGAAATATCGGTGTACTTGGCGTGGATAAAAAAGGCGAGGAATTTTACCAGGTTCAACTGGGCGGTAGTTCTGATACCGACGCCTCGCTAGGCAATGTCCTAGGCCCATCGTTTGGGCGCGAAGATATGCCCACAGTCATTGAGAAAATTCTCAACATCTATATTGAAAACCGTAGCGGTGATGAATTATTTATTGATACTTATCGCCGTATTGGACTCACCCCTTTCAAGGAGAGTGTCTATGCCAAAGATCATTAAGGGCAACCAGATTGTCGACGACAGCTGGATTATCATTGAAAAAGATTTCGACGGTGAGCTGCCAATGGGAAAGCTTTTGCTACCGTTGCAATATTGGCTAGAAAACCGTGAGAACCTCCAGTTAATGTGCACGGGCCTGTGGATAGACAGTGACGAGGAAGTCGAAGCAATAGGTTTCGAAGCAAACCTCTTTCCTTTGATTGCGGTTAATTTTCCTGCCTTCGCCGATGGAAGAGGTTTTTCTACGGCCCGCCTCTTAAAAGAGCGTTATGGTTTTACTGGCCAAGTACGTGCTATCGGTAACGTCATTCAAGATCAGTTGTTTTACCTAAAACGTTGTGGGTTTGATTCTTTTGACTTAAAAGAAGGCACCAATCTGGAAGATGCTGTTGCTTCTCTTAGTGACTTTAGTGTGACTTACCAAACTTCGGTGGATCAACCCGAACCACTTTTTCGCAGAAGCTAATCAAATACCTGCAAACCAATCCTATTATGGGCGGTTTGCAGGATATGTTCTCCAAGGTTATAAAAAACCACGACTAACTCACCTGCCTATCATAAATTTAAGCATAGAGAACCTTGCCGCTGCTCGTCCCTTACCTCACAATAACGCACAAGGGGTATCTTTATGAACGAAGCGGTTTTTCAATCGTTCTTTATGATTTTTACTGGTGCGGCGATCGTCGCATCGCTTGCAATCTGGGGACGACAACCATTACTTGTTGCCTACATCGCCTTGGGTGCGCTTATTGGTCCGTATGGTTTGGGCTGGGTGCAGGACGTTCATTTACTGTCTGAAATTTCAGAAATTGGTATTATTTTCCTGCTGTTTCTTCTGGGGTTAGACCTACAACCACAGTCACTAATGACGGCCCTGCGAAAAGTAACCGTCGTCACCCTGATAAGTTCGTTCACGTTTGCTGGCGCAGGCTATCTGATTGCCCACTTGTTTGGCTACACGTTAATTGAATGCCTTATCATTGGCGCGGCAATGATGTTTTCCAGCACCATTATTGGTATCAAGCTGTTACCCACTACGATTCTTCACCACAGACATATCGGGGAAATGATGATTGGCCTGCTACTGATGCAGGACTTTCTCGCTATTTTTGTACTGCTGGTACTGCTGAGTGGAGAAGGTGGTCATATTGACTTTATGCAAATCGGCATCACCCTGTTAGCGCTGCCCCTATTGATCCTTTTTGCATGGGCATTTGTTCGCTGGGTTCTGTTAAAACTGATCGCCAAATATGACCGTATGGGAGAATACATTTTCTTACTGGCAATCGGCTGGTGTATGGGACTTTCTGAACTTGCAGAAGTACTGGGGCTTTCCCGTGAAATCGGAGCCTTTTTGGCCGGTATTACTATAGCCTCCAGCCCAATATCCCAACATATTGCCCTAACACTCAAACCGTTACGGGATTTTTTCCTGATAATGTTTTTCTTCTCGCTCGGAGCAGGTTTTAATTTAGGACTATTACCAGAGATCGCCCTAGCCGCCATTATTCTCGGCGGTGCCATGCTGGCACTTAAACCTGCGGCTTTCAGATTCTTACTTGGTAGACAAAGTGAAAAGAAAGTGTTGGCTTGGGATATCGGCTTCCGACTAGGACAGATTAGCGAGTTTTCCCTGTTAATTGCCTACGTAGCCTTTAATGCCTCTCTTATTGGGGTCTTGGCTTCGCATCTCATTCAGGCCGCAGCAATTCTCACCTTTCTGGTATCCAGCTACATTGTAACGTTCAACTTCCCCAACCCTATTGCGGTCAATGAGAAATTGAGAAGGAACTGAGAAGGTAATAAAGAAGAACCGGCATTCATAGCCGGTTCTTCGAGGTGAATGTTACGAATAATAATTCGTAGAACGAAGCCTGTTCCACCAACGCATCAATAATCGGTCTGTACTATTTTCAGCGGCAAGTCCCATCTTTTCGGGTAGGCTTTTTCGATGGCTGTATTTTACTTCGTAGATATCCGCATCTTCCGAGACATTCATCAGGTACTCATCACTGGTCATCAACTCATCGACCAACGACATTTCTTTGGCTCGTATCCCGAGCCAAATTTCACCAGTTGAAATATTATCAATATTTACCGTTTCTCTGTGCTGCTTTACGAAGTCCTTAAACAGTTGGTGTGTATCTTCGAGATCCTCAACAAACTTCTCACGATCCTGATCGGTATTCTCACCAAACATGGTAAGTGTTCGTTTGTACTCCCCTGCAGTATGCAACTCTACATCCACATCATGCTTCTTTAGTAAACGGTGGAAGTTGGGCAATTGGGCAACTACGCCGATGGAACCCAATATCGA
>DFBC01000110.1:10249-12822 GCA_002367235.1 Cellvibrionales bacterium UBA3090 | reverse complement strand
TTTTTTTAATTCGATCAAGCTGACTAGATGCCAAGCCATAGCTATGCACCATGCCGCCGGCACTTTCCAACCGAACGACTATTTCATCTTCAGTCTTCGCCTGACTTAATACCGCAGTTATCTCTTCGCGAAGGTTGGTCGCTGCAGAGGCGCGAATGTCCCCCTTAAAATCCAGAAGAAAAACGCGCTTTCTCTTAGAAACCGTCTTGTTGCGAAGTTTTTCCTCTTTCTTTATGTCCTTAGCCAGCTGCTTTTGTTCGGAGGGATTCAACATGGCCCCCTGCAAAGTATGGCCCATATGCTCAAAATCATCATTCAGGCGATGTACTTCCAGCTCACCCCTACGATGTTTTTTAACCCGATCACTTAAGCTGGCCAACGTACCAACCACAACTATTAAGCCAATGACCATCGTCACCGCTTTAGCAAGAAACAAACCGTATTCCGTCAGAAACTCCAACCCTAAACTCCCTCTAGCTTTATAACTTAAACTTGATCATCGAGTGTATCATTGCCAGCCCGACACTGCTTGTTTAGCCACCGTATTCACTGGACGGGCAACCAACCCAGAGAAACCCAGTTTCACCTCGAAAATAGCACCGTTAGCCATCGGCAGAAATGTCGCTGAGCCATAACGAGCATCAACCCATTGCCTCAGCCATGAAACGCGCTTCAACAATGCCCATGTATCTATACCATATGGACTGATTTCTATCTGATAAACGGTCCGCTCAGCAGACAACTCTTGCTTAAGATCACTGTACCGGCCACTAATCCTCTCTAACCGATACAGTGAAGACAAACCGATACTGGCAACGGTTGGATTCCAACGAATCAATCTGGCATCCAATTGCCACTGGTCGCCCTTGAGCTGGTAACGATATTCATGCCCGGCAGTATCGACAACAATGACGTTATACCTCTGGGCCTTGAGCTTTTCAAATTGCAGTGTTGCTACGGACTCCTCGTTCAGAAGTTGCCGATAGGTCAACAAGTCAGAAGCGCCGAGGAAGGCAACCAAACTACCCCCGAGTAGAACCAAACCTGCAACAGCTCGCAAGATGGCGCCTATCATGCTGGGCCTCAACAACAATCGCAAAGAAAGCACTAACAGGACAACACCAACCGCTACTGGAAACAGTGTCGATGGGTTGAATTGCATGGCGAACTCTCCTTCATCGTTACTTTTATTGATCGTTATCGTGCCTATGCCGCTCGACGAAAGACTGTATCAATCGCCCAGACAACGTACCGGGGCCAGGACAAGGCGGTAGATCATCATAACGCCACCAATCGGCAGCCGTAATTTCATCATTATCAACCTGAATATCACCCGATTTATAGGTCGCATGAAACCCCAACATGAGTTGCCCGGGAAATGGCCATGGCTGGCTACCAAAATATTGCAAGTTATCGACCTCGAGACCGACCTCTTCCATAACCTCCCGATGCAAGGCTGACTCTACCGTTTCACCGGGCTCTACAAACCCCGCTAAAGCGCTATAGTAACCCCCTTCCCAACGGGCATTACTAGCGAGCAAACAATGCTCCCCTTTAGTAATCACCACTATGACACAGGGAGAAATTCTTGGATAACACGCAAGGTTACACTCATTGCAGATACGGGACCTGTCGTCCTCATTAATGCTCGTCAAACGACCACAACAACCACAATATTGATGCTCACGCTCCCATTGAATAATCTGAACGGCACGCCCCGCTAAGTTGAAGTGTAAGTCATCCACAGAACTAAGCAGTGAACGTAACTCATGCCAATCAAGATGGTCAGGTATTATTATCGTGTCGTTAATTTCTATGGCATAGCAAGCCCTTCCATTGTAGATCCCCAAAAGATAACGAGAGGACTCAGCTTTCTCTGGAAGTTGGTCTGGCTCAAACAAAAACGTCCGACTGTTGTTCCGACACAGTAGTTTTCTATGAGCAACCACAATAAACAATGGATGACTATTATCTTTCCCTTCAGGCAAAGCGCTACAGGGGTAGAACTCATTAATTTCAAACATAGAAAACCTTAGTAGCAAGAACCTGCCGGAATTTAGTTTCTACCTAAGAGGTACACTCATCCGACACCCTGGTATGAACCCTAGTATTTCTGTTGGTAACGTAGCAATAGATAGTGCCCATACACCTGCCAATACTTGCAAAAAGCCCTGCTGCGTTATACCGTTCGCACCTTGTGCATATGATGAAATAATAACACCATTGCCCTTCTGATTTGAGCACAACAGATAGCCCTACAAAATAAGGAAAAACCCATGCAACAGCCAATGCTCCAGGCATTTACTAAAAATTTCCTGGGAAATTCCCCAGACTGGTATAAATACACCATTCTGGCTTTTTTGGTTGCTAACCCAATCCTCGTGGCCACAGCTGGTACGTTCATCACTGGCTGGGCTCTCATCATTGAATTTATCTTCACCCTGGCAATGGCACTTAAATGCTATCCGTTGCAACCGGGTGGGCTGCTTGCCTTTGAAGCGATTCTTCTCGGTATGGCAAGTCCTGAAACGGTCTACCATGAAGCGCTGGGAAATTTTGAAGTTATCCTGCTG
>DFBC01000110.1:0-10149 GCA_002367235.1 Cellvibrionales bacterium UBA3090 | reverse complement strand
CTGCTGTTCTGTATCGCGGGGGCACTGCTATCTGCGTTTCTCGATGCACTGACCGTGACCGCGGTGTTAATTAGCGTGGCCATTGGTTTCTATTCTGTCTACCACAAGGTAGCCTCGGGTAAAGAAATCCATCACGAGCACGACCACGATCATTCAAATGACAACACCGTACTTGAGTATCACCGTGAAGACCTTGATGGCTTTCGCTCTTTCCTTCGCAGCCTGATCATGCACGGTGCTGTCGGTACGGCGTTAGGTGGTGTAACTACGCTGGTAGGCGAACCCCAAAATCTACTCATTGCAGAAAAAGCTGGATGGAATTTTATTCAATTTTTCCTGACCATGGCACCTGTCACCATGCCTGTTTTATTCTGTGGACTAGCTACCTGCCTTCTATTGGAAAAGCTAGGCTGGTTTGGTTACGGAGCCAAACTTCCAGAGACAGTGCGTACGGTCCTCGAAGGGTTCGATGTACAAGAAGCTAAGAAAATGACGAACAAGCATCGGGTGTCACTGATTGTCCAGGCCCTGGTCGCTATTTTCCTGGTTGCGGGTTTAGCCTTTCACTTGGCGCCAGTCGGACTCATTGGCTTGACGGTCATTGTTCTGTTAACGGCGTTTAATGGTATTACCGAAGAGCATCAAATTGGCCACGCCTTTGAAGAAGCGCTCCCGTTCACTGCACTGTTGGTTGTGTTCTTTGCCATTGTTGGTGTTATTCATGAGCAGCACCTCTTCTCTCCAGTAATTGCGGCTGTTCTTGCCATGGATCAGAGTGTTCAGCCAGTGATGTTCTTTGTCGCTAACGGCGTGCTTTCTGCGATCAGTGACAATGTGTTTGTAGCCACCGTTTATATTAATGAAGTCAAAGCTGTTCTGGACGCTGGAACAATCAGCAGAGAACATTTTGACCTACTTACTGTCGCTATCAACACGGGTACAAACCTGCCCAGTGTTGCCACGCCAAATGGCCAGGCTGCATTCTTGTTTCTGTTGACCTCGGCACTAGCGCCTTTGATTAGACTTTCCTATGGTCGAATGGTCGTGATGGCGCTGCCCTACACCATCGTTTTATCCAGTGTAGGTGTACTCTGCGTTAAGTACGTTCTGTAATTTGATTCTGAAACTACTGGTTGGCAGCGTCGTCTGACGCTGCCAACCACACACAGCGACCATTACTGGCCTTGTCAATCTGGGCCAGTTTTTCGTTGTGCAGACTCAATTCTTCATCACTAGCACGAATGACCCGGAGAGCAGGTCTGTCGGTTGATAGCCGGCGAATTTTATCCAAACTATTAGTGGTGCCATCCTGATTATTGTTACCCCCTAACACCAAGTCGACTTGGCCACCGGTCATTAACAAATACACATCGGCAAGAATTTCTGCATCAAGCAATGCCCCGTGCAAATCACGCTGAGAGTTATCTACTCCATAACGCTTACACAACGCGTTAAGGTTGTTCTTCTGACCGGGATGCAGGTGTTTGGCCATAACAAGGGTATCGACGACGCTGCAAACATCGGAGACAAGACCGAAATCATCAAGCTTGCCAAACTCATGGTTTATAAACCCCACATCAAAGGGAGCATTGTGAATCACCAGCTCTGCACCTTTGATAAAGGCTAAAAACTCATCCGCCACCTTAGAAAACAAAGGTTTTTCTGCAAGGAAGTCGTTACTTATTCCATGAATTTCCAACGCGCCCTGATCCACATCCCGCTCTGGGTTGATATATTGATGGTAATGTCGCCCGGTTAAACGGCGATTAACCAATTCAACACAGCCAATTTCAATAATTCGGTGATCCTGACTCGTTTCCAGGCCAGTTGTTTCAGTATCTAGTACTACCTGTCGCACAGTGACTCCCGCTTGTGATTACGCACCATAAATATTTTCTGATTAACTTGGATCTGCTTATTCAGCGTGGATACAAAATGATCCACACGAGAGCAATGAGCCACCCTCACTGCAACTCATCAATTCCACGGTTGGCCAACTGGTCCGCTATCTCATTCTCTCGATGACCACTATGGCCTTTTACCCAGCGCCACTCAACCTCATGACGCGCAGCTTCCTCCTCGAGACGCATCCAGAGATCAACATTTTTTACCGGCTTTTTACTCGCCGTCTTCCAGCCCCTCTTTTTCCAATTCTCTAACCAGCTGGTAATTCCCTGCCTTACATATTCAGAATCTGTGGTTAGAATCACTCTGCAGGGTTGCTTCAATTCGGCTAATGCTTCTATTGCTGCGGTAATTTCCATTCGGTTATTCGTAGTATCTGGTTCACCGCCATACAAGGTCTTCTCTTTATCGCCATAACGTAACAATGCACCCCATCCACCCGGCCCAGGGTTTCCACGGCAGGCGCCATCAGTAAAAATTTCCAATTCCTTCAACTACTTTTCTCCCGATATCGATCTGTTAATCACACTGTTTTTTTTCACCCCTGACACCATGGGAATACGGATAGACTTCCATATCCTTGGTCCAAGTGGAGTTGGTCTCGCCACATACTTTCGTGCAACCACAATATAAAATGCACCCCAAGGTAATTGATACCTTTGGCCCAACTTTTCTATAAACCCTGTTTCGCCCTCCCCCCTGGGAAACTTCAATGGCCAGGGGTAGCCTCCGGAGACGGCTTTGACAGGATGGCAATTTAGTAATCTCAACCAATCCAGCAGCTGGCGATGCCGCAAACCGTGATGACGCCATATAGCCTGTGACGAAATAAGCCGCGCGGGCCATTTTGCCATTCCCATAAGGCTCACAGGATTCATCACGACCAACACCATATGACCGCAGGGGGTGAGTACGCGGGCCATTTCCCTCAGAACTTCATGCGGATATTGGGAAAACTCCAGGGCATGATGAAGTAACACGGTATCAACGCTTTCCGATGGCAATGGCAGTGCATCAAAATCAGCGATCGCTTGATTATCGCCTGGAAAATCTGCACAGGCTCCAATTGAAAAATGATGTAGGTGGTTAAACTCACAGCGCAACAATCGCTTTGATGTAATACCCAGACACATCATTCTATGCGCTGTTAATTCAGGCATTACATGCCTTAATGCCTCTTGTTCTCGCTGAAGTAGATACTGGCCGTATTTTGACTGAAACCACTCTTCCAGAGATGATTGCGATGAGTCCAATGGAGCGACCAGGTGTCGGCCATCGAGATACTCTCTAGATTTTTGGAACAAGTTACGCATAATTACGCCACACTCATTTTACCCTCAGGTCGTCACTAAAAAGCTACACCAAAACCAGCATCTCTACCAAACAGATCAATTGGTATATTATGGGTAATATAAATCCTTAACACTACCGGAACCGACAATGCCTCTGGTTGTTCACAACATTCCCGCATTTACCGATAACTATATTTGGCTATTTCATCAACAGGGCGATACCGACGCCATTCTTGTAGATCCCGGCGACTCAACACCAGTCATCGAAGCCCTAGAGCAGTTAGGACTTCAACTTCACGCCATTATTGTGACACACCACCACCCAGATCACGTAGGTGGTATTGATCGACTTCTACAGAAGTTTTCTGTGCCTGTTTATGGACCGATGGGAGTCCCACAAGTTACTTATATTATGAAGGATGGCGATACGCTGAACCTGGGCGGAACAAGCTTTGAAGTATTAGCGGTTCCCGGTCACACTCTGGATCACCTAGCCTATTTTTCCGATAGTGAACCGCTGGTGTTTTGTGGGGATACGCTGTTCGCAGCAGGCTGTGGTCGACTCTTTGAGGGAACGCCAGAACAAATGTGGGCATCGCTATCACGCCTTGCTGCATTACCCACCAACACAAAAATATTTTGCACCCATGAATACACCGAGGCCAATATAAAGTTTGCCTTGGCTGTAGAACCAGATAACAGCCTTTTACAACAGCGATCCAGACAAGTAGCACAACAGCGAAAACAGCTACAGCCGACCCTTCCATCAATATTGTCGGAGGAGCTATCTACAAACCCATTTCTAAGAGCAAACCAAAAAAGCATAAAGGACGCGGCAGAAAGACATTGCGGGCACCCCACAACCTCAGAAACTGAGGTTTTTTCAGTCATCCGTCAATGGAAGGATTCTTTTTAGTCACGGCTATTCAGGATCAGCATAATGCTCACTGCATCACGGTATAATGACCGTATAGCACCCATAAATTGATCCCTGTGTAAGGGATCGTTACAATCTGCCCCCATTGCCCTATCCCGCGGCCTAACAGTAATAATAAATATGCCAATTAAGACCACCGCTTTTTTCATACTTCTGATC
The DNA here is from genome assembly GCA_002367235.1 of Cellvibrionales bacterium UBA3090. Taxonomy (GTDB): domain Bacteria; phylum Pseudomonadota; class Gammaproteobacteria; order Pseudomonadales; family Porticoccaceae; genus Porticoccus. The sequence goes on along the minus strand of DFBC01000110.1, from coordinate 5,856 downwards.
AGTTTCGTCTCAGGATGTGCTCAACAACCAGCACAGCCGGTTAAACTAGCCCAGACCCCAACACATCAAAAATCTAACCATGAAGTCCGCACAGGCATTGCGACAACCGCTACCGCGCTTACCAAGCAAAAAGCCCCCCAAGCCAAAACAAAGTTAATCTTCAGCAATAAAAACGAGAATGACCTCTGGCTGCGATTACGCGGTGGATTAGAGCTTCAAGAGTATTACGACAACCCAGCCATCGAGAAACAAGTCGCCTGGTACAGTAATAGCCAAAGTTATATTGACAGGGTCATGCAACGGGGCCAGTACTATCTGTATCACATTATTGGCGAGCTGGAGTCCAATGACATGCCTTTAGAGCTGGCAATGTTACCTGCCGTTGAAAGCGCATTTGACCCCATAGCTTACTCCCACAGTCATGCATCAGGTTTATGGCAATTTATCCCCGCTACGGGTACAAGGTTTGGCTTAAAACGCGATTGGTGGTATGACGGTCGCCGAGATCCATTAGCATCGACTACAGCAGCTATTCAGTACCTAAAGTACCTTCATAATTATTTTGATGGAGACTGGTTGTTAGCATTGGCCGCCTATAATTCAGGTGAGGGCAATGTAAAAAGAGCCATCAAACGAAATCAGCGCGACGGGAAACCAACCGACTTTTGGTCATTGCGACTACCGCGAGAGACACGGGCCTATGTTCCGCAATTACTTGCCATATCGCGGATTGTGGACAACCCAGCCAAACATGGCATCACTCTTCCCAAGTTAACCAATCAACCCTATTTCACCAAAATAAACCTTCCTGAGCAGATTGATTTGTCGAAAGCCGCCGAGATGGCTGGTATTGAAACAAAGGAAATCTATCGGCTGAATGCAGGCTTTAGTCGTAGAGTCACCCATCCAGATGGACCACACCAAGTTCTTGTCCCCATCAGCAATGTTGAGAAATTTAACCTTGCATTAACCAATACACCTCAAGAGCAATGGGCGCCAATAAAACAATACGTGGTTAAATCTGGCGATACATTATCAAATATCGCCGCTACCTATCATGTCCCCACCAAGCAATTACGCAGCCAAAATGGTTTACAAAGCGACTTCCTTAGAATTGGCCAAAAGTTAAAAATTCCGGGCACAGGTTTTGACAACCCAATGGCGGGACCAAAGGCTGTTTACACAGTAAGAAATGGCGACTCACTGTGGAAGATTTCGAAAAAGAAACATGTCTCCATTCACAATATAGCCAAATGGAACAGCCTGGATATCAAGTCACCCTTGAAGCTGGGACAAGTGTTAAAGATACACGCCGATGGAAACACCAGCTCACTTGCTAGCACTAGAAAGCTCAAATACAAAGTACGGAAAGGAGACTCGCTGTACCGCATCGCCGACAAATTCGACCTTGAGATTAGCGATATTCTTGAGTGGAATAAGTTGAACCCTAAGAAATACTTAAAACCGGGTCAACGAATAACGTTATTTGTTAATGCATTGACAATTTAAGAGAAAATTAAGGTACAGACGACTAATCTTCTCAAGCGGCATTACTGTTGCTTGTCCCCTGCAGCAGCATCATAAGCCAGCTCATTTGCTTTGTTGGACTCTTCGCTCTGGTTAATCTCATCACACTTATTTGGATCACCGCCACACAGATCGCAGGTATAGTCCTTCTCGCCTAGGGCCGCACCTACGCCGCCACAAGAACCCTTAAGCGGCTTTCTTCCCATAAGCACACCAATAGCCATACCGGCCATAATTAACAGCAAGACAACAAAAGCCAAAATCATTTCAAGCACGGTCTATTCTCCTGCAAGGTATTGAGTGAAGGTGGTTGAGGGAATAGACTTTAACTCATTCGCCTCTTTTACCAACAGATAGATGGGTATTTTATGCTGTTCGGCTAGCCTTAAAGCACTTTCTGAACCCATCACCATCATAGCCGTGGCCAAAGCATCTGCCACAGCCGTAGTTTCAGCTATGACCGTCACAGAAACAAGCGCATGGTCAATTGGATAGCCAGTTCGCGGGTCTATGGTATGTGAATATCGTTTCCCGTTTTTTTCAAAGTAATTACGATAGTCACCGGAGGTTGCCACAGCCTCATTTTCGAGAGATATGGCTTGATATACAACACCTAACTCGGCCGTCGGTTTTTCAATGGCAATTCGCCATAACTCACCATTTTGTTTATGACCTCTCGCTCGTAGCTCACCACCCACTTCGACCAGGTAGTTGGTAACGCCTTCTTTGCTCAGCAAGTCTGCAATGACATCCACAGCGTAGCCCTTTGCTACTGCGGAAAGATCAAGTTGAATATCGGCCTTTCGTGTGGCGGTCCCTGCTTTGCCATCTAACAGCAGATACTCAAAACCAATCGATGACAATAGTACAGAAATTGCATCGGGGTCAGGAATCACATCCCCTGTATATTCGGGCCCAAACCCCCAGAGATTGACCAGGGGCTTAACGGTGGGGTCTAAAGCGCCATCGGTTAAGCCATAGACTCTCTTGGCAATGCTCAACACTGTCTGCATGTCCTCAGAGATAACATGTGGCTGATCGAGTGTGGCTCGATTAAGCACCATCAGTTCTGAACTGTCTTGATAAGTAGTAAACCTGTCATCCAGAGCCTGTAATCGATTATCAATACGATCTACTAGATCATCGGCTATAGCGTTGTCACCAGGCACCAGCTTGATCTGATAGGTCGTACCCATCGTCCTGCCGCCAAAGGCCAGGTTTTCCTTTTTTTCAGAACAACCCTGCAGTCCGAGTAAAAGCAGAAAAAAGGCAAACAAAAACGAGGCCCGAGGCCCCGTTTTTGTTATTTTTATTGTAGGTTTCAGTCTCATTAGCTGCCAGCTACTAGCCACCAAAGTCATCGAGGAAAATATTGTCTCGCTCGACTCCGAGGTCAACCAACATTTTAATCACGGCAGCATTCATCATGGGAGGCCCACACATGTAGTACTCACAATCTTCTGGTGCAGGGTGATCTTTTAGATAGTTTTCAAAAAGAACTTGGTGAATAAAGCCCTGAAGCCCATCCCAATTATCCTCTTCCTGTGGATCTGACAGCGCCAGGTGCCAATCGAAATTTTCATTTTCGGCTGCTAACTGGTCATATTCCTCATTATAAAAGCACTCACGAAGTGAACGTGCACCATACCAAAAAGATATTTTTCGCTTGGAGTGCAAGCGACGCAACTGGTCGAAGATGTGTGAACGCATTGGGGCCATGCCTGCGCCACCACCGATAAACACCATCTCGTTGTCAGTATCCTTGGCAAAGAATTCACCAAACGGTCCGTATACTTTTACCTTATCACCAGGTTTCAGGCTAAAGACCCAGGAAGACATAATGCCTGGTGGAATACCATGCGAACCGGGAGGAGGAGTGGCACAGCGAATATTGAACTTCACCACGCCCCTTTCTTCGGGGTAGTTAGCCATGGAATAAGCACGGATAACGTCTTCAGTTACGATAGACTCGTGCTCGAAGAAACCAAAGCGTTCCCAGTCTCCACGATATTCTTCTTCAATGTCAAAATCACTGTATTTCACATGGTGAGGAGGACACTCCAACTGAACATAACCACCAGCGCGGAAATCAACATTTTCACCTTCAGGCAACTTTAATGTCAGCTCTTTAATAAAGGTCGCCACATTAGGGTTAGACTCAACGGTACATTCCCACTGCTTAACTCCAAATACATCTTCAGGGACTTCGACCTTCATATCCTGTTTAACAGGTGTCTGACAGGACAGCCGCCAGCCCTCTTTGGCTTCGCGTTTGGTAAAGTGTGACTCTTCGGTAGGCAGCATAGAACCACCGCCTTCTGTCACTATACATTTACACTGGGCACAGGTACCGCCACCACCACAGGCTGAGGGTAGAAACAGACCGGCATTTGCCATGGTTTGCAGGAGTTTGTCACCGGCAGGAACTGTGATCGTTTTTTCACCATTGACATCAATTGTGACATCACCGCTGCTAACCAATCTTGCTCTCGCAGCGAGGATAAATGCCACCAGGCCAAGAACGACCACGGTGAACATTCCAACGCCGAGTATGATTTCCAGATTCATTATCTTTCTTCTCCCCGCCGATTACAGATCGATGCCGCCGAAGGACATGAAGCCCAACGACATCAGACCAACAGTAATAAAGGTAATACCCAGACCTTGAAGCCCAACAGGTACGTCACTGTATTTTAGCTTTTCTCGGATACCAGCCAGGGCAACAATAGCCAACGCCCAACCAACACCAGCACCCAAACCATAAACGGTACTTTCAGCTAAATCGTAGTCACGCTCCACCATAAAGAGTGAAGCACCCATAATTGCACAATTCACTGTAATCAAGGGCAGAAATACGCCCAGCGCGTTGTAGAGAGCAGGGACAAATTTGTCTAAAAACATCTCCATAATCTGAACAATCGCAGCGATCACACCAATGTAGCTAAGCAGGCCTAGAAAACTTAAGTCCACAGCCTCCATACCTTCAATGCCCGTCCAGGTAAGAGCACCCTCTGCAAGCAGGTAGGTAAAGATAAGGTTGTTAGCGGGTACCGTAATAACCAATACAACAACTACGGCAATACCCAATCCAAGAGCCGCTTGAATTTTTTTGGAAATCGCTAAAAACGTACACATTCCCAAAAAGAAAGACAGTGCCATGTTCTCAATAAAAACAGAGCGAACAAAAAGACTTAGATAATGTTCCATCAGACGGCCTCCCCTTCAGATGAGTTCGGTGCAATCTTAAAGTCTGGAGCCTCTGCTTGCCCTTTTTTCCAGGAACGCAGACCCCAAATCAGCAAGCCAATCAAAAAGAACGCGCTTGGAGGCAGCAGTAACAACCCATTGGGTACATACCAACCACCATTATTAACGACTGAAAAAATCTCAAATCCTAACAGTTTGCCGGCACCAAATAATTCCCGAATAAAGGCAAGGGTCAGCAACACCGCGCTATACCCCAAACCATTACCAATGCCATCCAAGAAGCTAGCCACAGGTGGGTTTTTCATGGCAAAAGCTTCGGCGCGCCCCATTACGATACAGTTGGTAATGATCAAGCCGACAAAGACCGAAAGCTGCTTACTAATGTCGTATGCCACGGCCTTGAGAACTTGATCCACAAAAATCACAATCGAGGCAATAATAGTCATCTGCACAATAATCCGAATACTGCCCGGAATTTGTTTACGAATGGCAGATATCAACATACTCGAAAATGCAGTCACAAGTGTCAGTGCAATACACATAACAATCGAGACTTTTAAACTGGAGGTAACCGCCAGAGCTGAACAAATACCCAAAATCTGAAGGGCAATTGGATTCTCTTCAAAGACGGGCTTAAACAATATGTCTTTTACTTTTGTCGTCATGATCAGGCCTCCCCTGCACGCAAGTTAGCCAGGAATGGAGCGAAACCATCTTCACCCATCCAGAACTTAATCAGATTATCTACACCCTTACTGGTAAGGGTTGCACCGGACAGCCCATCGACCTGATGTACAGCTTCGGAACGACTGTTGTCCACAGAGCCTTTAATAACCGTCAATGCTTGCTTGTTTTCAGCATCGTAGCTCTTCTTGCCGATCCATTTGGCCTTCCATATAGGATTATCTACTTCACCACCCAGCCCGGGTGTTTCAGCATGCTCATAGAAGCCAAGACCAGCAACCGTATTAAGGTCAGATTCAAGTGCGACGAAACCGTACAGTGTTGACCAAAGTCCGTAGCCCTTAATCGGCAGTATCACTTTATCGACACCAGCGTCACCTTCAACGATGTACACCAATGCATATTTGGCACGTCGACCAATTTTAGCCAGATCTGCAT
>DFBC01000131.1:1878-15829 GCA_002367235.1 Cellvibrionales bacterium UBA3090 | reverse complement strand
TGGCTGTTTCAAGATACCAGTCATTGGATTTAGGCTCTGAAATTTGACCCCAGCGGCGCATTTGAGTGAGGTACCAGATGGCGTCAGAGTAGTAGGGGTAGGTAGCAAAGTGTCTAAAGAACACGTTGAAATCAGGCACTTCTCTTTTGTCACCTTTTTCATACTCAAAGGTGCCGGTCATGCTGTTGGCAATAACATCGTAGTCAGCGCCTACATATTCTGAGCGGGATAGAATTTCCACGGCAGCAGGGCGGTTGGCATTATTGTTTTCATCGAGCCATTTGGCGGCTCTCAATAGTGCTTTAACAATGCGAGCTGTGGTGTTCGGGTATTTTTCCGTAAACTCTTTGGACATCCCGAATACTTTTTCTGGGTTGTTTTTCCAGATTTCATAATCCGTAATCACCGGAACGCCAATACCTTTAAATACCGCCTGCTGATTCCAGGGTTCACCCACGCAATAACCGTAGATGGTTCCCGCTTCCAGTGTGGCGGGCATTTGCGGTGGAGGCGTAACAGATAGCTGGGCTTCTGCATTGATCATGCCGCTGGTATCGCCCTTGTGTGGGGCATAGTAGCCAGGGTGGATATTGCCAGCCGCGAGCCAGTAACGAAGTTCATAGTTGTGCGTCGACACGGGGAAAACCATCCCCATTTTGAAAGGCTTGCCTTCATTGCGGAATTCATCCACAACAGGTTTCAGGTAATCGGCTTTAATCGGGTGTACCGGTTTTCCATTTTCTATCGGCACATATTTTTTCATTTTTTCCCAGATTTCATTGGAAACTGTAATGCCGTTGCCATTGAGATCCATGCTGAAGGGTGTGACGATATGAGCCTTGGTACCGTAGCCGATGGTCGCGGCCAGCGGCTGGCCTGCCAGCATATGGGCGCCGTCCAGTTTTCCATCGATAACGCCATCAAGTAATACCTTCCAGTTGGCTTGTGCTTCGATGGTGACATAAAGACCCTCATCTTCGAAATAGCCATTTTCATAGGCGATGGCAATGGGTGCCATATCGGTGAGCTTGATAAAGCCAAATTTAAGTTCGTCTTTTTCTGGTTCACCGAGCTCTGCGTGGCCCGCTGAGGCGACGGCCAGTGAACAGGCCGCGATAAGCGTTTTAAAGATACCTGGTTTCTTTCGTGATAAATAATGTGCTTTAGGTGAATGTGAGTGTGAATATGTATCGTTCATTACCTTGCGCCTTAATGTTTTATTAAATAAAAAAAAGCCCGCCAAACTCTTTGCTTTAAGAGTTGGCGGGCTTCGTTACCCGTTATTTCAATTTGATACTGAGTTGACATTGCTCTGTTGTATAAGAGTATTCAATATACATGCCAATTCTTAAATGACGGTGGTACGGCGGGCTGTGATCGACTTTTTAATTTATTTGAGTGATGTTGGCACAGAAATGTTGCATTAATAAATTCTGCGCCCAGAAATGAAGCAAAGGTTATGATTAATTCAAATAAAATTAATTAAATTAATGGTGAGTTCGTGGATTTTCTGAATTATTCATTTCATCGTTTATTTCTAGGAATTGATCAGAAATAGTTTCGGTTTTATAGTCTGAATCAGGTGCAGCAATATTTAACTGTCTGGCAGCCTCTCTATAAAGGTCTGTTCGGTAACACTGCTGAGTGATAGAGCTAATTTTAGATTGATCAATTTTTTTACCTAAAAGTGTTTCACACTCCTTTAGCATAAACTCTGCTTGTGAGCGCCATGGAAATCCCGCGTTAAATTTAGATAATATTTGATGGTTAGGTAAGCCTTGTCCGCGATTGTAAATATTTTTTCCAATTAAGGATGGCCTGAGGTTGTGTTCGGGAATATCCAGGTACTCTGGTCTTGAAATGACCTTTACTGCGAGTTCGCGATTATTCATATCGTCTAACCACTCGCATGCTTCCATAAGTGCCAGGCGTAGCCTGAGGTGTGTCGCTGGGTTCTTAAAGTGCCAGTCTTCCAGAACGCCAAGTACTTTCTCTGTGGCGTTGTGCCAAATTTGTGACCCGTTAGCGGCGAGGACTCCAACACCATAGTCAACTGCAATACTATTCCAGGGCTCACCAGCACAAAAGCCATCAATAACGCCCTGAGCCAGACTGTCCACCATCTGTTCAGGGGGCAGGACAATTATTTTTACATCCCGGTCTGGATCTATGCCTCGCGCTTTAAGCCAAATGCGTAATAACAGGGTGTGTGTAGAAAATGGATGAACAGTAGCAAAAGTAACTTGTTGGTTTCTTTTCAGATATTCTGTTTGAGAGCGCCGTTTAAAATAGGGGCTACCACAATTTTCGATGTGGTTAGACAGAGTCTTCCACAACACGGGTGAGAGGGTAATGCCGTTGCCATTAAGTGAAAGTGCAAGGCCAGTGATGATTGGTGCCCTGATTCCTGCTGCACCCAGTGTTGTCACGAGAGGCATTGGTGCGAGCATTTGGCTGGCATCTAATGCACCGGTGATTATTTTGTCACGGATATTCGCCCAGGACACTTCTCGTTTAAGGGTGACAGTAAGATCATATTTTCCAAATAGTCCAAGCTCTTGAGCAAGGATTAATGGGGAGCTGTCACTGAGACGCATATATCCTAGTTTGATTTCTTTTTTCTCGGCACTAGGTAGAGATTCTTTTATTATTTTTTTATTCATTGTATTAGGCTATTACCATGATTTTATTCTATTAATTCAATCACTGATTTGGCAGCATCTGGAAGACTTTGATTTGTATCCATTGATAACGTTCGTAATGTTTTATGCGCCTTTTCTTCGTTAATATTGTGTTTTTTCATTAACAATATTTTCGCTTTTTCAATGACTGACTGATTGGCTAGTTTTCTTTGAGCTTCATCAAGCGCCTGGCGTAAAGATTGGTAGGATTTAAATTGAGCGATAGCCAGGTCAATAATTGGTTTTACCCGTTTCGGGTTGAGCTCATCCATTAAATAGGCGGTAACACCAGCATCAACGGCTTCTTCGATATAGGCGGGGTCATCCTTTTCGGTAAACATGACCACAGGTTTTGGGTTGTGATGGTTTAGAACGGAAAGACTTTCCAATACGTCGCGACCTGGGGATTGAAGTTCAATCAATACTAGGTCAGGTTGATGTTGTTCAATTTGGTGCAACAGGCCTGTCGTTGTGGGTAGTCGACATAGAACAATAAAACCCGCTGCCGTGAGTTTTTCCTCCACGCTGGCAGCCCGTTCAAAGTGGTCGTCCACCAACATAATTCTAATCGGATCGTTATCAGGCATATATGTTATTAATACCTATGTACATCGTCAGATGTATGAAAGAAAAAATTCATACGGGGCGCGGTTATTACCTGGCCCCGTATGAGATTATTTCAATTAAAATTTCATGTTGATGCTAAACCACAATTTATCTGTATCTGTAGAAAGGTCTTCGGCATCGTATTTTGCATATTTCAATTGCGCTGAAATATTTTTATTGATTGGATAGGTTGCCACTGCATCAAACTCTGTACCGTAATCGCTACTGCCTTCATCGGCAGAAAAATCGTGGTAGAACATAGCCAGTTTTGTTGGTCCCACATTGCCTGCGACTTTAAAGTACACGTCTTCTATACCATCGGCGGGGGTTACGAGAAATTTGTCTGCCCAGCCCTGGAATTTGTGCAGTGTTGCCAGCGGTGTTCTAAAGGCAAAATTACCGTCGTCACTGCCTAGTTGTTCATAACCTGCGGCTAGTGACACACCTTTCACTTTGTAGCCCAGCTCAGCCATGTAGTATTCCGCATCGTAGTCTACCGGGTTGTCCTTATAGTCGGACTGTGTGGCAGCAGCAGCAGCGATTGATATAGGGCCAATTGAACCTTTATATTCTATTCCGTAGGTTTCCGAGGAGTTGGCTGCTGCATTATCAAAGTCGAGCATGTATGCGTATAGGCCGATAGTATGTCCATCCGCTGGTGAATACGATGCGTAGATAGCGTGGGAATCTGATTCATAGCGACGGGGTTGACCTCCATTGGTGTCGGGTCCAAAAATCCGGTTTACATCCCAGATGTAGCTATAATCCACGGAAACTTCACCCAAGGGTAGTTGCAGGCGGAATGAATCGTAGGTTTGCTCATTTTGACGCCAGCCTACACCACCGACAAAACGTTGCCCTGCATGCAGAATACGTTGACGGCCGGCAATACCGGTAAAGCTATCACCTTTGTATTTCAAGTAAACCTGATTGATATCAGTGCCATCGGGATCCGCAACGATAGGGTATTCGCCGGCTTTTCCATTAGAGGGTGTTGCATAGTTTTCACCACCAATATGACTTACGTCATCGATTTCAACCAATCCCGAAAAGCCTTTGTAGGCACCGGAACTCCAGGTTACTCGGGATTTTAGTGTCGATGCATCCGCGTCTTTAGCTGAACTGTTGTCATCAACATATTCATAGCGATAGCGAAAGCTAAATGTTGTGTCACCTTTCGTTAAAATTTCAGAGAAGCTGGTTGCTTCTTCGCCTATTGCTGAAGCAAAAGGGGTTAAGCCTATGGCTGCAGCAAGTGCTGAATATTTGAGAGTTTGTCGTTTCATATTGATGCCTTAAATTTATCGTTTCCCCAAACAAAATAGAAAAGCCCGCCCGCCTGATGGCAAGAGCGGGCTTCGTTACCCAACAGAAAGCAATGTCAATTTAGATTAAGCAAACAGCGTGCCAGAAAATAAAAATATAATAAATTCAAGGAGGTATGGTTTATTTTCACACTTTGTGTGTATGGCTGATTCAGTCCGTGGTCTAGCATAGTGCGAATAAAGTGAGGGTTTGAAATATTATGAGGCAAAAAATAGGGGAGAAAAATTTAGTTGGGCTAGATGGTTAACTATCGATTTTATGGTATTTCAGTATGAAATTGATTAACCATCATCCGCCCTCAATTTATCGGGGAGGATGATGGTGGTTGTTTTTTTTAAAGGTTTATTTTTTAGCGTCTTTGCATTCCCTGCGATGTTCTCTCCATTTCTCGCCCATGTTCTCTCTGGCTGCTTTTGCCTCCTCCTTGGTCAGCATGCCATCACCGTCAGTGTCCATCGCGCTAAAATGTGCTCTATGTTTTTCCAGTTTCTTTTGTAAACCAGCCTCATGTTCTTTAACTGAGATGACTCCGTCCTGGTTTGTGTCCATTTTTTCAAACATCATTTTGCCAGGTTGTTGTTTTCCTTCATGCATATGTCCGGCCCATGCGCTTGTTGCAATGGCCAGGCCGACAATAATAAGAACTGTTTTCATGTCGTGTCCTTCTCGTGAGAAATTGAGGTTGCTAATGGATGTTGTCTTAACTAATAACGTACATACGCTTATTTGGTTGACACTAAGGTAAGGGCGATCGCCATAATCCAGTGGGAACTGGAATAAGGGGCTTATCAAGGGAATACATTAGCAGGGCTCGTTGATGGATAGGTAGCCCTGCCATTCAGCTATGGATGCAGTCATTACTGTTGTTTGTCGAGAATCGTCTCTACTTCATCCATCAGTCTGTTCATGCGCCGGATAATGGCCTCATAAACCTTAGGTGAAGACATATCTACACCCGCTCTCAGGAGGATGCTGTGAGGGTAATCGGAACCGCCAGCCCGCAGGATATCGAGAAATTGCTGTTGTGCCTGTTCGCCATCGTTGAGAATTTTATCGGTGAGGAAGTAGGCGGCCGAGATAGAGGTGGCATACTGATAGACGTAGAAATTACGGTAAAAGTGCGGAATGTAGGCCCATTCAACGGTATAGAGCTCGTCTATGTCCATAATGCCCTGGTCGTGACCGTAATAGCGTTTGAGTATATCGCCATACATGACATTCAGTTTATCGCCAGACAGGGCGCCGCCATTTTCCACATGTTCGTGAATAGCCAGTTCAAATTCAGCAAATTGTGTCTGGCGGAAAAAAGTCCCGCGAATCTGGGATAGCTCCTTAAACAGATAGTAGAGACGCTCTTGATCGTTTGCCGCATTGTTTCGCAAATAGTCGAACAATAGAACTTCATTAGCTGTCGATGCTATTTCCGCGATAAAAGTGGCGTAGTCCGCTTTGCTGAAGGGCTGGCTGTGGTTTGCCATTAATGAGTGCATGGCGTGGCCCCATTCGTGGGCGAAGGTGCTGACGGATTCCAGTGTGTTATCAAAGTTCAGCAATACATAGGGGTGTACATCGTAAGCTGCACCCATGACATAGGCTCCGCTGCGTTTGGCCGGGCTAGGATACACGTGCATCCAGTTTTTGTTCACGGCCTCTGTAAAGGTCTCGATATAATCTTTTCCCAGTGGTTGAAGCGCGGCGGTGGTGAGGTCAATGGTGTCTTCTAGTGTGTAAGATTTATCTAGTGAGATAACGGAAGGATAAATATCATAGTAATGGGTTTCATCGAGATTCAGCATGCGTTGACGTAATTTGACTAGCCGATGGAGACTGCCAAGGTTTTCATTGACGGTGCTAACCAGTGCGCGGTAAACGGCTTCTGGAATATTGTCGTCTGCGAGCGCTCGCTGTAGCGCGGAATCAAAACCGCGTAACTTGGCTATTAACACCTGGCTTTTTACCTGTCCCTCCAGCGTGATAGCCAGGGTTTGCCGGTAGTTTTGATAGACGTCCCAAAATGCTTTAAATACTTTTTTTCGATCGTCCCGAACGGTTGATGTCCGGTATTTGCTATAGCCCGATGCATCAAGTCTGGCTGTGGTTCCATCTGAAAGTGTGATTTCCGGCCAGGGCATTTCAGCATTGGTAAGAACTTCGTAAGCATTGGATGAGGCACTTAATGCATCGGCAGATGCCGCAATAATCAGTTCTTCTTTTGGGCTAAGAATGTGTTTGGACTGGCGCAGGGTGTTTTTGATGTAGAAGTCATGGTCTTTAAGCGCATCGGATTTCTCCAGAACCTGACTAAGCCTCTCTTCACCTATAGAAATCAGTTCCGGGTTGACGTAGCTAGTGGCTTCGCCTAATTGGGTCAGCAGGGTCTGTGCGATGGATGCACGTTCACGAAATTCAGAATCACCCAAATCGGTATCTTTTGCCAGGTAGGCAAAGACATATAGGCGCAGTAATTCTTTGTAGCTGTTGGTGATGTTGTCCAGGCATTCCCTTAGCTTGGCGGTGCTTTTATCGAGCTTGCCCTTGCATTCACGGAGCGTGGTAATGCGAGCGGCTATATCGTTGCGAGCTGCATCCCAGCTGGCGATGTCGGGGTATAGATCCCTCAGGTCCCATTCAGTTGGTCTCGAGGTTTTTTCTGGCTTCGCTTCGGATGAAATTGTAGTCTCAGCGACGTCTATAGCGGCCATGGTAGGCAGCGCTGTAATGGCAGATGTTGAACCAATTGCAAAGGCAAGTGCTAGGCCAAGTGTAATGCGGTGATTCATGCCATCAGAGGTGCGTTGTTTTATCATTATTCTTCCGGAATTATTTGATTAACAGTGCTTATGTTGTCTACTGAGCAATGTATCGAACCATCGATCAGCTGGGTGGAAATCTTATCGCCAGCCGTCACATCCAACACACTACGGACGATCTGTTGCTTTTTATCCATGACGATAGCATATCCCCTTTGTAGTGTGTTGAGTGGGCTGACCGTATGTAAAAGCTGGGCTGAATTTTCCCAGCAGGCCCGTTTTTTTTCGAGTGATTTTGCCATTCCCTGATGTAGGCGTTTTTCCAGTGACTCCAGTTTTAGCTCAAATTGATTGAGCTTTTGGTTTGGGTGATATTGTGCCTGCCTTGTTTGCAGTTCATATAATCTGTTTTTGTAACTGTTTATATGGGATGTGATCAAATACTGCAGTTTGTTCTTTAGATTGCTCAGTTGCTGGCTCTGATGTTGCAACCTCTCGCCCGGGTGGCGTAAATGGCGTTGTAGGTGATCGACCTGCTGGCTGAAGGTTTGTATGCGTCGTTGAATAGTGGCAATTAACAGCTGCTCATAACCTTGAAAACTGGCTTTTATTTCCTCGCCATTGGGACTGAGAATTTCCGCAGCAGCAGATGGTGTTGGCGCCCGGTAATCGGCGGCAAAGTCAGCGATAGTGAAGTCTGTCTCGTGGCCAACGGCGCTAATAATGGGAATCTCGCTGGCGTGTATGGCTCTAACCAGAACTTCTTCATTAAATGCCCAGAGATCTTCCAGCGAGCCTCCTCCACGACCTACGATTAAGACATCACAACGATTATCCTCATTGGCGAAGTTGATGGCATTAGCAAGTTGGCTGGCGGCACTCGATCCTTGCACGATACTGGGGTAAATAGTGACTGGAATGGAGGGGAATCGACGTTTTAATACGGATAAAATGTCTCTTACAGCCGCGCCGGTAGGCGAGGTGATGATGCCGATACGTTTGGGTAGCGAGGGGAGGAGGCGCTTGTGCTCCTCGGCGAATAACCCTTCTTGAGAAAGGCGAAGTTTCAGTGCATCAAATTGTCGTTGTAGTGCACCGTGCCCAGCCTCTTCCATATGCTCAATGATGAGCTGAAAATCACCTCGACCTTCATAGAGGCTAACCCGGCAGCGAATCAGTACATGATTACCATTGCCCGGGCTAAAGCGAACCAGGCTGTTTCGATTGCGAAACATGGCGCAGCGAACTTGAGCCTGTTCATCTTTTAATGTGAGGTACCAGTGCCCTGAGCCGGGGCGAGAAAAGTTGGATATTTCACCTTCAACCCAGATTAATGGCAGGTGTGTTTCCAGTAGCTGACGAGCGCGACGGTTCAGTTGTGAAACCGTCAGTGTTGCAGGTTGAATATCCATCTAGCCATTGTCCATTACTGCTCGGTGTAGTCAACGTAAACATAAGTCGAACAGGGTATCTATCTATCGGCTGCAAGTCAGTGAAAAACAGTGTTTTTTATGCCTGTATCGGCTTATAATGCGGCGCTTACTTTTATTACCCCTTGTTACATTAATATCGCTGTCCGTGAGCGGATTGTAACCAACAAAAAGGGGGTTCAAAATCCACACTCTGCTGAGGTAAGCCATTCAGATGTTGCGAATCGCTCAAGAAGCTCTCACCTTTGATGATGTTTTGTTGGTACCTGGATATTCCGAGGTCACTGCAAAAGATGTCTCTCTCAAAACCCGCTTGACGCGAAATATTGACCTCAACATTCCTCTTGTTTCTGCCGCTATGGATACCGTGACTGAAGCCCGGCTTGCTATTGCCTTGGCTCAGGAAGGTGGTATAGGCATTATCCACAAGAGCATGAGTATTGAGAAACAGGCCTTGGAAGTTCGCGCCGTCAAGAAATACGAAAGCGGTGTTGTTAAAGACCCTATTACGATTAATGCTGATGCACCCATAAAAGCACTGTTAGAACTGACCCGTGAAAATAATATTTCTGGTGTGCCAGTATTGGATAACGGTGATTTGGTCGGTATTGTGACGCGCCGTGACGTGCGTTTTGAACCCAGTCTTGATTTGCCCGTTTCCGCGATTATGACGCCAAAAGAACGCTTGGTGACAGTGCTGGAAGGTGCTCCTCCCAATGAAGTGAGAGCTTTATTGCACAGAAACCGTATTGAAAAGGTTCTGGTGGTTAACGATAAGTTCCAGTTGTGCGGGTTAATTACCGTCAAGGATATCGATAAGGCTGAAAAATACCCCAATGCCTGTAAAGATGATCAGGGACGTTTGCGCGTAGGCGCTTCGGTTGGCACCAGTCCCGATACCGATGATCGGGTTGCGGCGCTGGTGAAAGCCGGTGTCGATATGCTGGTCGTTGATACGGCCCACGGACACTCACTAAACGTTATTAATCGTGTTCGCCAGATTAAATCCCAGTATCCTGAGATAGACGTCGTTGGTGGCAACATTGCTACAGCCGAAGCCGCTTTAGCATTGGCAGAAGCGGGTGCCGACGGTGTGAAAGTGGGCATTGGTCCCGGATCTATTTGTACTACACGCATTGTGACGGGAATTGGTGTCCCTCAGGTTTCAGCGATAGCTAACGTCGTGGAAGCACTGGCTGATCACGATGTGACGGTGATTGCCGATGGTGGTATCCGTTTCTCCGGTGATATCGCTAAAGCATTGGCCGCAGGTGCTCACTCCGTCATGATGGGATCAATGTTTGCAGGTACTGAAGAGGCTCCTGGTGAAATTGAGCTCTATCAGGGGCGTACTTATAAGTCGTACCGTGGCATGGGTTCTATGGGGGCTATGTCGCAGACCATGGGGTCCAGTGATCGTTATTTCCAGGATGCCAGCAAAGGTACCGAGAAATTGGTGCCAGAAGGTATCGAAGGCCGGGTGCCCTATAAAGGTTCTATGTCGTCGATTATCCATCAGATGATGGGCGGTGTTTGTTCGGCGATGGGGTATACCGGAAGTTCTGATATAGAAATGTTGCGAACCAAGCCAAGTTTCGTCCGAGTGACCTCTGCCGGTATGGGTGAAAGCCATGTTCACGATGTATCTATTACGAAAGAGGCGCCAAATTACCCTCGTCGGTAATCACTAGATGCAGGCGTTAGATTCATATAATTAAGGGCTGCATCGAGCAGCCCTTTTCAATTAAAGAAAGTTGGTTATGACTACTGATATCCATTCACAGAAAATTCTTATTCTAGACTTCGGCTCTCAATACACGCAGCTTATCGCGCGGCGGGTGAGAGAGGTGGGCGTGTACTCTGAGATTCGCGCCTTTGACATGACTGAAGAAGAAATACGCCAGTATAACCCTCGGGGTATTATCCTGGCGGGTGGTCCGGAGTCCGTAACCGTCGGGCAATCACCAAGAGCACCGCAGCTGGTTTTTGAATTAGGTGTCCCTGTCTTGGGTATTTGTTACGGCATGCAAACCATGTCTGAACAGTTGGGCGGCAAGGTTGAGAGTTCGGACTTGCGTGAGTTTGGCTATGCCCAGGTCAAGGTGCACGGTACCAGTAGATTGCTTCATGATGTCGTGGACCATGTCGATCACGATAAAGGCATATTGCTTGATGTCTGGATGAGTCATGGCGACAAAGTCAAAACCATGCCCGATGGTTTTGAGCTGATGGCCTCTACGGGGTCGTGTCCAATTGCGGGCATGTTTAATGCTGAAAAGAATTTTTATGGTATTCAGTTCCATCCGGAAGTGACGCATACCTTGCAAGGTATGCGAATGTTTGAACACTTTGTCCTGGAAATTTGTGCTTGTGAAGCACTCTGGACACCCGCTCAGATTATTGATGATGCTATCGCTCGCGTACGCGAACAGGTGGGTACGGATAAAGTCCTGCTGGGACTCTCCGGCGGTGTTGATTCCTCAGTTGTCGCGGCGCTGTTACACCGTGCCATCGGTGACCAATTAACCTGTGTATTCGTCGATAATGGCCTTCTGAGAAAGAATGAAGGTGATCAGGTTATGGACATGTTCGCTGACAATATGGGGGTAAAGGTCATACGGGCCGATGTCGAAGAGCTATTCTTGAATGCCCTCAAGGGGGAGAGTGATCCCGAGCTGAAACGTAAAATTATTGGTAAGACCTTTATCGATGTTTTTGACAAGGAAGCGACGGCGATCGAGGATGTGAAATGGCTGGCTCAAGGCACTATTTACCCCGATGTGATTGAGTCTGCTGCCGCTAAAACCGGTAAAGCGCACGTGATTAAGTCCCACCATAATGTGGGTGGTTTGCCCGAAGATATGAAGATGGGCTTGGTCGAACCACTACGTGAATTGTTTAAAGACGAAGTACGGAAGGTCGGTCTAGAACTTGGATTGCCTTACGATATGGTTTACCGCCACCCATTTCCTGGCCCTGGATTGGGCGTTAGGATTTTGGGTGAGGTTAAAAAAGAGTACGCTGATCTGCTACGTGAGGCCGACGCTATTTTTATTGAAGAATTGCACAATTCCGGTTGGTATCACAAAACCAGTCAGGCCTTTGTGGTTTTTCTACCGGTAAAATCTGTTGGTGTAGTCGGGGATGCCCGGCGTTATGAATATGTTGTGGCATTACGAGCAGTGGAAACCATCGATTTTATGACAGCACGCTGGGCTCATTTACCCTACGACTTATTGGAGAAAGTCTCCAACCGGATCATAAATGAAATATCGGGTGTTTCCCGAGTCAGTTATGATGTTTCCAGTAAGCCCCCGGCTACCATTGAGTGGGAGTAGGCCTGTCATTCCAGTTGGTATCAAACATGTAGTCTCCAGGGTACAACCTAAGCACTAAATATGGATTTCTCCATTTTTCTTGTCCAATACCAATACGTTTTTTAACCGGCTTTGGCCACATCAGCTCAGCCCTCCAGGGCTGCCTCGCTGTGGAAGAGCAGCTATTGATGGCCGATCAGAATGGCTGAATCAGAACTTTGTCCTGTGTTTGAACAGGGGGGATCAGCAAACGCTAGCACTTGCTTCGCCCCCTATGCAGAACAACACTCAATGTCACCTCCTGCTCGGCACCAGAAAGCTCAGGGTTGAGCTTGTTTGTCGGTGCCTGAAACCGCACCGCCCAGGCGGCCCACAACAAACAGGCAACGCTAGTCTCCTAGCAGGACAGGCCAATAAAGACAAACAGGCAAGGGGCTTTCACCCCTTGCCTTTATCTCCTGCCATTTGCCTTTCTTGATCAGCTGGCGAGAATAATTTCTGGCCAAGCTTGCCAACTGGCTCGTCTATCCCTATGTTCCGCAGGAATCTGTCGGATCAAGTGGACAGGGATCTTCCTCATCGGGGGTGCCGTCCCCGTCGTCATCCGTGTCACAGATGTTATCGGTACCATCGAGGTCGGTATCAATACCTGAGTTGTAATCCACCGGACAACTGTCTACGTCGTCATTGATGCCATCGCCATCGGTGTCCGCGCGACAGGGGTTTGTGCGCACTTCATTGACACAGGCTTCAGCGTGATCCGCGAGGTTGTCGCCATCGTTGTCGGCATCGAAGCCAAACTCAGTGGGATTTTTCACCGCGGCGATACAGAGCTGATTGGACGTCAATGGACCGAGTGGCTCTTCGCTATCCGGGTCTATGGCCGGTTCGCCGGTTGCTGGGTCGTACAAGTCAGCTACCGCTCCCTCGTTGAGGTAAAGGGCACCACAGGACGTGGGCGCAAAGGCCGGTTGTTTATGGCCGCCCCCCGGACTTTCCCTCATGGTGACTGTGACATCCAGTGTCTCCTGGTTACTGTCAGGAAGCCAGGTTATACCGGTTGAGCTGTGACAGTTCTTGCCAATTTTGCCGCCCCGATAGACATCCACCACACCGGAGTCATCGCCGAAGTCGGTTGCTTCACCGCAACCCAGTGGCAGGCTGGTTGGATCTGCGTTAATTGCCAGCACTACAGATTCTGCAGGTGCGACATCGGTGATCTCGGCATCCACACCGTCGGGACCGTTGTAGCTGATCCGCCAGGTATATTCCGTAGTCTGGGTTTGTTTAACTGCGATGATGGCGTCGACTTCTCCATCCTGGTCTATATCCGGGCCGTCCACGATGGTTTTACTCAGCGGTTCGACCTCGTCCTCACAGGGCTCGAGTTTTACTTGCCGCATCATATCCAGACCGATTGGCGATCCTGATGCCGGGGTCACCTGCCAGCTGTCGATGCCCGAGATAAAGTTTGGGTCAATGAGCATCGACCAGTTTCCCTCCAGCGTGCCGATCACGCCACCGTCTGTACAGCATTCGCCCCAGTTGTGGCTTGCTGTGAAGGTGTTATCCGGGCTTTCCACAATTTCCCCGCCATCGTCCGAGAACAGCACGTCGGCACTATCTCCGGTGAGCGACAGTAGTAAGTCAACCGTACCGCCACTGCCATCGTTGGGGGCATCGTGGACAATAAATAGTGAGGAGCCACCCTCGGATGTGTTGACCATAAACAGTTGCGAGACGTTGCTTATGGCATCTGGCGGCGTACCGGTATAGCTGGATCCGACATAGTTGTATGTCTGAGCCGCGGTCTCTGCCAAGTGATCGAATTCATCCACAGA
>DFBC01000131.1:0-1806 GCA_002367235.1 Cellvibrionales bacterium UBA3090 | reverse complement strand
CCATCGACCGTCGCTCCAAAGGCACCGAAGGGCTGCTCCGTGGCACCGAGCTGGTTCCCGGTCAAGTCGAACGGTGTGATATTTCCGCCGGAGGAACCGACCCAAAGCACCTGGCTGAAGGGGTCCCAGGCTAGTGCCCCGGCATTTCCCAGTCCAGTAAGGTTAAACTTTAAGGTGAATGTATTGGTATCCGGATCCCAGATGCCGATTTGTCTGGCAGACCAATGGGTGATCCAGATGTCCCCATTGACCAATGCCATCCCCACGGTATCGGGTTGCGGGAAACTCGCGCCGATCTGTACACCGGTTTCCGGGTCAATCTCCCTGATCACATCCGAATAATGGGCATGGTAAAACTTCGCTGTGCTGTCTCCCTGGGGAACAAAGAGCATCTCCTCGTTACAACAGCCACCGTTGGGGATTCCCGGTGCAATGATTGAATCGAGCAGGACGCCATCGAAGCTCACCGTGTTCAGGGGGTTGGCATTGGGGGTCCCCGCCAGTAGCTTGCCATCGGCATCCGCCATCCCATTGAGCAGGAAGTCGGTGCAGATAATGTCGACATTGGTAACGGAAGGACCATCAGTGGTAATCACGCCCAGCCTGTCCACACCCGGTCCGCCTCCGGCAGAGGGAGAACAGGGCAAACCACCGGCAAAGTCTTCGGTATCCGCTGCCATAAACATGGTTCCAGCCGATGCCGGCGTTAGCGAGAGTAAAAATAGTGACACCAGAATGCTTAACAGGCTTAAGTTGGATGACAGTCCTTGTTTCAATTTCTTGTTCATTCTTCTGTCCTCTTCTTGCCATGCATGGAAAACTGAGGGTTTATTAATTAGCTATTCCTGCCGCGTATTCTTAACTTCATCCTGCAAATCTGCTGAAAAAATATAACCACATCCCTTGGGCATGAATTGCCATATCAGTTCTTTTAGTTTAGAAACTGACGAACAGCCGGTGAGATCGATTCACCATAATCAGGCTGATGTTAAATAACGATATTGGATAACGTTGATTTGGTCGGCATCGTGACTCGCCGTTACGTACGTTGTGAGGCCATGGATGAAATTGGCAACATTCGCTTGGTGATTCAGATGAACTGTTTGCTCAGGGAGGATCAATTCTGGTTTTGGATGGGAGAAACGCCGTGTTGGATTCAGTCTAGTGGGCTGGTTTTTGGACAAAAAAGGAGGGGATACTTCCTATGCTCGCTGGGCAACGAATGGGCCGTGGCGAGAATCTGGAAAAGCAAATAAATAACTTTTTGAAAAGCCGCCAGTAACGTCAAACAAGATTTCTGGCTCCCTACTAAACAGGGCCACCTCTGGCCCTGTAGATTGATATTTCGCTGTTTGTGAAACGGCTATTTGGTGGGCTTGCCCTTGCCACCGCCTTTTCCTCCACCGCCGCCGTTACCGCCACCGGGACCACCTCCACCACCCGAGGTGTCACTGACATCAACTTCCTGGTAGTCACTCCAGATAATCGAGGTATCGGGCTGTTCTGCGCCTATTCGGTAGTGGAATGTTCCGGCACCACTACTATCCTCATAGCTGGTTTGCCCGGTACCGTCATAGACAGTGGTAGAGGCTTTCCATTGGCCAGATTTTGCGTGCAGTTTCTCCCTTTCCAGCAGCACATGGCCGTTGTGATCCCAGGTGATAGTGACCGTACCATCACCATTGTCTGTCAGGCTCTGAATGGTCGCTGTCACCGGTTCCGGGTCTGGAGGAGGCGGTTCGGTCGCACCGGAAAGTGCCGCAGCCACATTCAATTTTCCGTATCCTGAATAAACCAGCAGGTTTT
>DFBC01000106.1 GCA_002367235.1 Cellvibrionales bacterium UBA3090 | reverse complement strand
GGTATGTTTACCGCCAACTCCATGAATTGCCTAACAGAAGCACTGGGGCTATCCCTACCCGGCAATGGCACAACTCTCGCGACTCACGCAGACCGTCGCGGCCTGTTTGAAGAAGCAGGTCGACGCATTGTCGAGATGGCCAAAGAATACTATGAGCAGGATGACCTCTCTGTCCTACCTCGCTCTATCGCAAGCTTTGAAGCCTTTGAAAACGCCATCACCATGGACATTGCCATGGGTGGCTCGACCAATACGATTCTCCACCTGTTGGCCGCCGCTCAAGAGGCTGAAGTAGATTTCACGATGGCCGATATCGACAGACTCTCCCGAAAAGTGCCACAGCTTTGTAAAGTCGCGCCGAACACCCCCGAATATCATATTGAAGATGTCCATCGCGCTGGCGGCGTATTTGGTATTCTCGGCGAGCTAGACCGCGCTGGATTGCTCCATACCGACGGATCAACGGTACATGCAAAAACCCTGACAGAGGCACTGGATCACTGGGACATCATGCGCGTCAATGATGAAGCCACCAGCAAATTTTTTAAAGCAGGCCCAGCAGGCATTCCCACTCAGCAGGCATTCAGTCAGGATACCCGCTGGAACTCACTGGATGCCGATCGGGCCAATGGCTGTATTCGCAGCCTCGAAAATGCCTATAGTCAAGAAGGTGGCCTGGCAGTTCTTTTCGGCAATATCGCTCTCGATGGCTGTGTGGTAAAAACCTCAGGCGTCGACGAATCTATACTCAAGTTTTCTGGCCCCGCCTATATCTGCGAGAGCCAGGATAAAGCTGTCGATGACATCATCAATGATCGGGTAAAAGAAGGTGATGTGGTGATCATTCGTTACGAAGGCCCCCGCGGCGGCCCCGGCATGCAGGAAATGCTCTACCCCACCAGTTACCTGAAATCCAAGGGCCTGGGCAAGGCCTGTGCACTGATTACCGACGGCCGCTTTTCTGGCGGCACATCGGGACTATCCATTGGCCATGTTTCCCCAGAGGCGGCCGCTGGCGGCGCAATCGGACTGATTGAACAGGGGGATATTATCGAGATCGACATTCCAGAACGATCCATTAATGTCGCTCTTTCAAAAGAAGAGCTGGATACCCGTCGAGTGGCGAGAGACAAGAAAGGCTGGCAGCCGGAAGAAAAACGTCCGCGGAAAATTTCAGCGGCACTTAAAGCCTATGCCATGCTGGCTACCAGTGCCGATAAAGGTGCCGTACGGGATCTCAGTAAACTGAAATAACGACGGCCCCGAGCGAGGAACAGGCTGAACGGCGTAAGGTTTGAAATTTAAACACAAACTAAACACCGCTCATGCCTGCTCGGCGCAACTGCCCAGGTTAAATTAAGACTTTCTGAATTTTTATCTCAGACTAAAGTTGACGCCAGTTAATTGGCACTCGATAGCTTTCAAAGATTAATATCGATACCAAGCGAACCTATCAGCTTGTAGTATCCAATAAAAATTAATATAAAAAACATAATAATAATTATCTCATGCTTATACCCATGCCGAAGGAAGAAATCTCTATCCCGGTGATGAACAACATCCATGAGTTCGTCAGCAAACCGAATTGATAGGAAAGTGCCCAAACCAGAGAGTAAAATTAAACTCCAATATGGATACGGCATAATTAGAATTGCGTGCAAGAGTCTGGTGAGCTCTGTCGTTTCATAATATTCAGAAAAATATATCAGTGAAACAACATTAATAAAAATTGCCAAAGCCCAAACAACAAGCTCCGAAATCAGCATACGGATGCCAAATATTAACCTGAGAGGAAAATCTAAAAGAAATCCGGCATCGGCAATCGGCGTACATAGCACAAAGAAAGTCCAGGTTAATAGGGATGCAACCCCCCCCGTCATCACATCGTACTGATAACTAAGATACAAAAAGTAACTCACCAATAAGAGACAAAGTAGAAGAAACTTATTCATCACCTGTTTCTTCGGGAGAATTTCTTTTTTATCGGAGACAATCATCATGTCAGGAACATCCACCAAGGGTTAAATTTTCTTTTTAAGTTATTTCCTTGCTCACAACCGCGATACCATTAACCCTATCTTGGGCTATTGCTCCCGGCCGCACCTAATGAAGCCCCCTAACTAAGGCTGCTGACAACTGGGCAGATCAGCCCCACTCTCTGTTAAACGATCTCTCCGGGCCACCTCACCGGTGATGTACTGTACCCACTGATTCGCAGTTTTTCGGCTTTTCACATTCTCGGCAGCCTGGGTAAAAACAGTGATAGCGTCCCGGTAGCAATGAAGATTGACCAGCGCATTACCCTGCGTCATCTGAACTAGCACGGTTTGCTTTAAGCCCCCGACTCGCAGTGCATTGCGTGCTGCGCGAACTGCATCGGCGTTCCTATTGATATCCAGATACGCTGCCGACAAACGGGACCATATCTCACCACTATTCGACAACTTGGCCGCATGCTCAAGTGCTATAAGCGCTTTTTCTGTCTCCCGGGACTGGAGCCATGCACTACCCAACAGGTCATAGTTTTTACCCGAGACTTTGATCGCGCCAGATGCCAGGCCAGACTCAATAATCCGGGCGGCGCGATAGGGTACCTCCGCCCCCAGGTAGAGATATGCCAGGGAAAGTAATTGGCGTTCACTGGACAACCCACCGCTCAGGTTCAGCACATCCAACGAAACCAACCGATTAATATTCTGCTCAAGCTGCCCATAAACACCACCCAGCTGTTGCCAATAGGTCTGTTTTGGATAGTGGGTCACCAGCTGTTTCAAAATATCGATAACCCTTTGGTATTCCTGCTTTTCGTAATAGAGTACCCGTTGAAGCAACCACCAACCTTCTTTTGGTGTCAGCCCTTTTGCCACAGCTTCATCAATGACAGTATTTACCAGCCCCAGGGCTTCCTGTTTTCTCTCCAAATGGTAATAGGCCTGTGCCAGCAAAACCCTACCTTCCGCGCTGACGATAATGGCATCCGCCATCCAGTTTTCCAGCTGCTTCGCTGCTTGTGAGTAGTTCTCCTCAATCAAATACAGCTGGGCTAAGGTATAGTGTGTAGTTGTTTTCTGGCGCTCATCCACCTTGGGTTCGGCCAACATACTTAAATAGCTGGCAATCGCCTCCTTATATTGTTCAACGGAATAATAGGCGAAACCGAGCATATTGTAGACTTGAGACTTCTCATAGCTGGAGGTGCAGCCGGTCTCTAAAAAGCTCTGCAGTTCGTGGATGATTTGCGAATATCGATCTGCTGTAAGCTCGGTTTCGCCACTAAAAATTTCCTGTATACCCTGGAGTTTATTGGCACAATTTTTACCCACCGCCTGACGCTGACGGGTTTTGACATTGGCGTATTTACGCTGCTCAGCCTTATCGTCGCTTTCAGCGGCATAGGCTACGCCAGCCGCACTCAGAGCAACCAAATTAATCATCACGCCAAGAAGCCAGACGAAAACAGAGAAGCAACTTTGGCCTGGCAGCAATTTTTTCTGTGGCATCATATTCCTGATCAAAATCACGTCGGGCTACTTGGCAATTTGAAAGCTAAATTTATACAACACACCGGGGACTTCTTCGGCTTTACCATCGATGACCCGCGGCTTGTACTTCAATTTTTTAGCCGCTCTCAGGGCATATTTACCAAACCCCTTGTTTTGAGGGTACTCCTCGAGCAGTTTAGGATCCCTCACCCCACCCGTTGTAGTAATAATCACCTCAACCACGGCATAACCACTGATGCCACGCCTGAGAGCGGCCGGAGGGTAGTCGGGCTGAGGCACATAAATGGGGACATAATCAGTGTCGCGGGCAAAACCGCCCCCCAAGCCAATTTGTAAGCCGCCCATTTGAGGGGCCGTCATACTAACGGCACCCGCAGGCACCTCAACGGCCAAAGACAAATCAGGCAACTCAGGAGGTCGCTCTACAGGCACTTCGGTCTTTTCGGGCCGAAGCTGCTTGGTCTGATCCAAGATTTCACGTTTTGATTGCCAGATATCGGCAATTTTTCTAACGTCGCGCTCAGTCTCACCGACTAAACCCGATTCAATCAGGGTATACATAGTGGCCAGCAGCGCAACCGTTACACTTAAGCCCATTAACCCTGAAAGCCCTAATCGGATAAACCTCATAGCGCCCACTTAGTTAGCTTTAGTAGAGACTGATACATCAGAAATCCCGACCGCCTTTGCCATATCGGCAACCAGTGCAATCATCTCAATATCAGACCGGTGATCCGCTTGAATAATCAGCCCACCCTGAGGGTTTTCGCTATGCAGTCGAAGAATCTGCAACTTGACCGCTCGAGGGTCGACTTTCTTGTTATCTATCCAAATCTCGTTGGTACTCGTCACGGCAACCAGAATACCGACCTGTTTTTTAGTCGCCGTCACCGCATCGACACGAAGCACATCGACCCCAGGCTCTTTAATAAAAGAGGCGGTCACAATAAAGAAAATCAGCATAATAAACACCACATCAAGCATTGGCGTCAGGTCAATGGCCTGCTGCTGCTCTTGTGCTCTTGCTGTTCTATCCCGCATAAAAAACCCTGTGGGCTGTTGTTGTAGCATCCAGCCGTTCTAGTGATCCATGGTAAGCTGATCGGTCAACAATTGCTTTTCACGATCGGCGATACGGGAGATATAGGTGTTGCCAAACACACCCGAAATGGCAGCCACCATCCCGGCCATAGTTGGAATCGTCGCTTGAGAAATACCGGCCGCCATTAATTTGGCATCGCCACCGCCGGTAGCCATCACCTCAAACACACCAATCATTCCCGTCACCGTCCCAAGCAGACCGAGCAGCGGAGCCAGGGCGACCAACGTCTTGATCATTGGCAAACCATAATCAATCTTCAACGCCACCCGCGAGATAATGGCCTCGCGAACCTGATGAGCGCGAACCGACTGACGTTCTGCACGAGCCTCCCAGTCGGCCAGCGCAAGGCTGATATCCGATTGCAACGCGCCCCGAATAAACCAGAAACGCTCAAAGAGCAGTGTCCACATCACCAACAGCAAACCAGCAATAATGAGTAACACAGGGCCACCCATATGGATAAATTTCTGGATACCATGGAACACGTCGAGCAGTGGATACATCACTACCCCTCCGCCTTCTCCGCAACGATACCCGCACTTTGCTCTTCCAGAATATGCAAGACTCGCTGCGCTTTCCCATTCACCAGGGTATGCAACAACACCGTTGGAATCGCCACACACAGCCCCAGAACGGTGGTCACCAGGGCCGCCGAAATTCCGCCAGCCATCACTTGCGGATCGCCGGCACCAAACAGGGTAATCGCCTGAAACGTATTAATCATGCCCGTCACTGTGCCCAACAGCCCCAACAGTGGGGCCACCATCGCTATAATCTTCAACAGATTAAGACCAGATTCTATGGATGGACGCTCTTTTAATGCCTGCTCATGCAGCTTGAGTTCCAGACTTTCGGCATCCATTCCAGAATGCTCTTCACCCACCCGTAAAATTCTGCCCAATGGGTTATCCAAGCAAACGGCATCACTCTTCAACTGGTTGCTAACACGCCGAGAAATTCCCGTCAGAATGACAAAGCGCCATAGCGCCAGGACTAGCGCACAGAGCCCGACAAAACTGATGAAGTAACCGATCAACCCACCCTGATGCCAGCGCTCAATGGTGGTAGGACTGTTAATCTTAGCCGCCAACAACGACCCGCCACTCGGCCCCGTGGGGTCGATACCAACCTGAGTAAACCCCTCGGTAGCGGCCTGTAGTTCCGCAGCGGCACGCGTATATTTTCGGTCTGGCTGTCGCACCAACTCTGACACCGCCCCGGTTTCCGGATTGAATGCCAGGTAGTCTCCATTGGACAGTAGATTGAATGCACCGATACGCACCACTTCCTGCTGAACCCGCTCACCATCCGCCTTGATAACGGTGGCAGGAAACTTAACCACCTTGCCAGATTCAATCATTTCATGATTGATTTCGTACCAGAGGTGTTCAATCTCCGCCAGAGTTGGAAGTTTGGTATTACTGCCCATTTTGGCAATTAAGTCATCAAGAAAAGCCGCTCGCCCTGGATACTGACTACTCACCACAGAGCTGTTTAACGTCGCCCGGGTATCACCCGCTGCAGAGGTTAAATGGCCAAACATTTCAGTTAGCGAACCAAGGCGATTTTGTAGCTGCTCCTGTAGGGCGGCTACTTTCAATTCATTTTCAGCGTATTGCTTTTCCAGCTGCTCTGAGCGCGCCTCTTCTTCAGCCTTGAGTCCTCTAGCCTGCTTAAGTTGTGCGGCCCGCTCTGATCGGGCATTTTTAAACCTTGTCTCTCGGGCAGCGTGCTCTTGAGATTCATTCACCTTGGCTGTTTTGATCATTTTTAGAAGCTCATCCAATGAAGCGGCATCTTCTGCCGCCTGAAGATTGGGAGCCAATAACAAGGCAATCACTACCAGCGGAAGCTTTAAATAACGGATATTCATTGCACCACCTCTGGCGCAGAAACAGGCAGCGAGAGTATGTCTATTGCCGTCTGCTTTCTCGCAATTCGAAGTCCCTCGGCGACAGCACTGCGATAACTACCATCATCCAAGGTTAGCCACTGCCTGCTTTCCTGATCCCAGGCGCCGGTGGCCTGCTGGTCAGGCGTTTGATACATCAAGGCAATCCGACCAACACGCAAAATGCTCACCTCACGCTCCTGCCCCCCCACGCTGAGAGTATCGAGGTAACTGTCAATTCGAACACCGTATTCGGTTTCAATTTTGTAGGCTTCCAACACTTGGCGAAATTTCTCTGCAGCACTGAGATCTGCTCGCATCAGGTTTTCACGCAGCTTGGCAACACGCGTATGGCGCTCCTCCATCAGGAAGGGGAAATCCAGATTTATAAACTGCTCCAAAGAATCAATCATTTTCAAAACCAGCGGAGTAATTTGCCGCTCCATCACCGTAGCGTTATCAATGGATGATTCGAGATCAGCGATGCTCTGCTGTTGATTCGCCACCTGAGCAGCTAGCTGTGTGTTATAGATCTGCAAATCTTCGATCTGTTTATTCACCTGTTTAAAGGTTTGAAACAAATCACTGGTTTGATCTGCCAGCGTGTCGATCCGCTGCTGTGATGACCGTGCCGCAGCCGTTTTTTTTGCACCTGCGGCCAACACATCGTCAACCTCCACCGCCTCAACGGCCACCGCCAACGACAACGACAACGACAACAAAAATACAGCAAAGAATACCGCCACCTTGCTCTGAAAATTTTTCATCCGCACTTCAACCTACACACCTGATGGTATGAATTTGTTTTATTAAAAAGGTGATTGCTGAAAACGTTCCAGCACTTGGAAAAAATAGGGGACATCACCCTGTGTCTCAGGCTCCTGCCTTGCCACCTCAAACCACTGGGATTCGTCGTATTCAGGGAAGAATGCATCTCCGTCTACCTCCGTTTGCACCCGAGTGATATAGAGCCGGTCCGCCCTATCAATCGCCGTACGATATATTTGCTCACCGCCAATCACCATCACCTCGCGTGGTGAGTGACTACCGCTGCCTTCATCGCTAGCCGCCATCATCAAGGCTTCCTGTAGCGACGAGGCCACCGCCACCCCCGGATGTTGCCACTCACTGTTGCGGGTGATCACTATATTCAATCGCCCAGGCAAAGGTCGACCAATGGAATCAAAGGTTTTCCGTCCCATGACAATCGGCTTACCCATGGTTACTGACTTGAAGTATTTAAGATCGTCGGGCAGATGCCATGGCAACGCATTATCCCGACCTATCGCTCGATTTTTGGCCATCGCCACGATTAACGACAATTCAATCTCAGCCATTGGCTTACACCGCTACCGGGGCAGAAATCGGAGGATGAGGCATATAATTTTTCAGTTCAAAATCCTCATACTGAAAACTAAACAGATCCCTAACCTCTGGGTTGACCCCCATCTCTGGAAGCACGTGAGGCTCACGACTCAGCTGCTCTTCCACTTGCTCAAGATGATTTGAATAAATATGGGCATCGCCAAACGTATGCACAAAATCACCGGGCTGCAAACCGGCAACCTGGGCAATCATCAGCGTTAATAATGCGTAGGAGGCAATATTGAAAGGGACGCCCAACAATACATCCGCGCTCCGCTGATAGAGCTGACAGGACAGCCGCCCCTCGCTGACGTAGAACTGGAACAGCGTATGACAGGGCGGCAGGCCAGACTTGGCCATTACCGGAATATCAACCGGGTTCCACGCTGAGACAATCAGTCTCCGAGAATCTGGATTGCGCTTAATATCTTCGACAACCTGAGCGAGCTGATCAACACCGTCAAAATTACGCCATTGTCTGCCGTACACAGGTCCAAGCTCACCATACTGCAGGGCAAACTGTTCATCCGCTTTTATTCGCTCGACAAAGCACTTCATTTGCTCGCGCCACTCGGGGGTATACATGGGGAATTTTTGATCCTGCCCGGTTTCCCGCAACCAGCTCTGAAATGGCCAATCGTTCCAAATATTGACCCCATTGTTCACCAAGTAGCGAATATTTGTGTCGCCCTGAATAAACCACAGCAACTCGTGAATGATCGATTTAAGGTGAACCTTTTTAGTCGTCACCAAGGGGAATCCCTCACTGAGATCAAAGCGCATTTGGTAGCCAAAAACACTTATCGTACCCGTACCGGTACGGTCTTCCTTGCGCACACCGCTATCCCGAATATGCCGCATTAAATCAAGATACTGCTTCATTCAACGTCTCTTTTTATAAGGTATTTCTCTGGGGTCGATCGCACATAGCCCCAAAGCATCAGGCCCGCACCCACCACAAACATAGGGAGACATAACAGCTGTCCCCTCGTCATCCAATCAAATAAGTCGAAACCAATATGACTGTCGGGCTCCCGGAAAAACTCCACAAGGAACCTGAAGGTGGCATAAAGCACGAGAAAAAGGCCGCCTATCACACCTTGGGGACGAGGTTTTCTCGAAAAGATCAACAGCACAATACTTAACAGCACGCCTTCCAGAACGGCCTCATAAAGCTGAGAGGGATGCCGGGGTAGTTGTTCCGGGTCACCTGGAAACAACATACCCAACCAGCTATCCGTAGGCCTACCCCAAAGCTCCTGCCCGATAAAATTGCCCAGTCGGCCCAGACCAATACCAATAGGCACGAGGGGCGCAATAAAATCACCCAAGGCTAAAAATGGCTGTTTTATCTTGCGACCATAAAGCCACAGGGCGACCAGCACACCAAGCAAACCGCCGTGAAAAGACATACCCCCTTCCCAAATTCGGATCAGCCACAATGGGTCAGAGAGCCACTTTTCCAGATTGTAGAAAACAACATACCCAAAGCGCCCCCCAAGAATCACACCAAAGGCACAATAGACGATAAGATCTTCCACTTGGATTCGACGCACAGGTGACCAGGGGCGGTTGCTTCGCCTTAACGCTAATCGCCAGCCCACCAGAAATCCCAGCAGGTACATTAATCCATACCAATGAACGTTGAACGGCCCTAACGAAAACGCTACGGGGTCAATTTCTGGATAAGTCATCATTGAATAATTTTGGCCAAAATCAGGTTTCAGAGATCATAGCCTGTTCCATTACCGGGTGACAATGGAGCGGGTTACAATGGGCCTATGTGTTTGATTATTTTTGCCTGGCACAGCCACCCCAGCTACCCATTAATCGTGATTGCCAATCGCGATGAGTACTATAGGCGGCCTACAGCTCCCGCCGATTTTTGGGAGGATCAGCCTGACATTCTGGCCGGGCGGGATATCTTGGGTGGAGGGACTTGGATGGGCCTTTCCCTCGGCGGCAGATTTGCTGCAGTGACCAATTACCGAGAGGGAAGCGAGTCGCCAGCTCCCCGCACACGCGGTGAATTAACGGCCAGCTTTTTAAACAGCGAGGTCGATATAGCCTCATTTGCTCAGAAGGCTTTGGATAATGGCAACCAGTACAATGGTTTTAATCTATTGCTGGCAGAGGGGAATCAACTTTTTTACTGTTCGAATCGCCAAACCCAGATACAACAACTACCTCCCGGGATCTATTCTCTAAGTAATCATTTACTCAACAGCCCATGGCCAAAAGCGGTTCACGCCAAAGCGGCGTTTGAACACCAGATCACCTCTGGCACTGTGAACCCCGACCAATTAATTCAATGCCTACACAGACGCAAGCCCTTTCCAGATGAATACTTACCCGACACGGGTGTAGGTTTGGCATTAGAGCGTATGCTCTCGCCACCGTTTATTGTCTCTAAAGACTACGGGACACGCTGCTCAAGCGTAGTTTTAAAGAACCATCAGGGAAAGACCGTGCTGGTAGAGCAAAGCTATGCGAGGAATGGGTCACCTGGCGAACGCCGGACGTTCAATTTCAGCAACCCTAATTAGTGAACTTTAGTCCGGCTGAACAACCCTATGATCTCAGGTCTTTTCAAGGCTGTCTCCATATGCGCCAAGATCGACTGAGCGTCGGGCATCAACATAACTTCTTCCAGCAAGACCTCTGCCTCAGCCAGGCTAACCTGGCGAAGGATGGCTTTAACTTTCAGCAGGTTCGTCGCACTCATGGACAAAACCCTGTATCCCAGCGCCATGAGAAGCACGGCACCTATGGGGTCGCCCGCCATCTCACCACAAACACTCACCGGCGTATTTTCACCGCGAGCACCCTCGGAAATATGGCATAGCGCCCGCAACAGGCTGGGGTGGCAGGTCTGATATAAATCTGCCACGCGGGGATTATTCCGATCCACGGCTAAAAGGTATTGCGCCAAATCGTTGGTACCAACCGACAGGAAGTCTACCCTGCGGGCTATTTCTCGGATCTGGAAGACGGCGGCAGGCACTTCGATCATAGCCCCCACATTAGGCATTTCAATCTCATAACCCTCTTCTTCTGTCAGCTCGTCGTAGACCTGATAGATCAGCTCTAACGCACTCTCCAGCTCGGCCAGATTGGAGATCATGGGCAATAGAATGCTCAGGTTATTCAAGCCTTCACTGGCTCGCATCATGGCGCGTAGTTGCACCAGGAAAATCTCCGGGTGATCCAGACAGATACGAATACCCCGCCAGCCAAGGAAGGGGTTTGCCTCTTCAATCGGGAAGTAAGGCAGATCTTTATCGCCACCAATATCCAGCGTACGCATGGTGACAGTACGTGGTGCAAACATTTCCAACTGCTCACGATAGGATTTTCGCTGCTCCTCCTCAGAGGGAAACCTATCCAGCATCAAAAAAGGAATTTCGGTGCGATAGAGCCCAACACCTTCGGCACCCCGGTCAAGAGACAACAGGGCATCCAAGCGAAGTCCGGTGTTTACCCAAAGGGCGATCTGATGGCCATCGGTCGTCACACAGGGCTCATCCGTTAACTTTTCGAGATCAGCCGCCAGCAATTTTTCTTCGTAGATTTGCTGAATGTAAGTCTCGAGTATCTCCTCGCGCGGAGCGACGATGACCTGACCAATGTGGCCATCGACAATAACTTCTTGGGCCTCCAGGCTGGCCCACGGTAAATCCACTACACCCATGACAGTGGGTATGCCTATCGCTCGACCCAGAATAGCCATATGCGAATTGCGAGAACCTTTAACCGAGACAATCGCTGCGACCTTCTCCAAAGGTACATCAGCAAACGAAGCCGCCGAAAGCTCTTCGCCGACCATAACCATTCTGTCCGGATAAGTTGTGCGCTTGGTTTCAGACTGCTGCAGATAGGCCAACACCCTGCGTCCCAAGTCCTCCACATCAGAGGCCCGCTCCCGCAGATAGGCATCCGTCATGCTCTTGAACATTCTGATGTGCCGCAAAACCACCTGAGACCAGGCACTTTGTGCACAGATACCTTCTTCTATCAGGCTGACCACTTCGCCACCAAGGGCGTGATCGTCCAGCATTCGCACATAGACATCAAACAGTGCGCGCTCCTCGTCACTGAGCTTACCCACCATACTCTTATCAAGCGCATGCATATCACGCTTGGTTTGCTCCATCGCCTGACGGAATTGGCATAACTCCGACTCGATATCTTCCACATGTCGCAACGGGACAACATTTAAGTCTGCAGAGGGGGCGACCACTACAACTGAGCCAATGGCCACACCTGGAGCACTGGCGACACCGGGATAGACTCGCTCCCAAACACCCTCGCGAGGATGTATCAGTCGATCCAGTTCACCAGTAGCGTCGGCGTGAGCAATAACCCCCGCCAGTTGAGCTGAAATAGTGACCAGAAAAGACTCTTCACTTTCATCAAAGCGACGTTTTTCCTGCTCCTGAACAACCAGAACACCTAAAACCTTTCGATGATGAATAATCGGCGCACCTAAAAAGGATCGAAAACGCTGCTCGCCGGTTTCAGGAATAAAAGCAAAGTTAGGGTGCGCTTCAGCCTCCTCAAGGTTAATGGGTTCCGCTTTGGCTGCCACCAGCCCCACGAGGCCTTGGCGGCTGGAGAGATGAACCTTGCCAACGGCATCGGGGTTCAACCCGTCGGTCGCCATCAACACATAGTTA
>DFBC01000093.1 GCA_002367235.1 Cellvibrionales bacterium UBA3090 | reverse complement strand
AATTAGCAAAGATGCTCGCGTGCCTGTGATTAAGCACCTGGACGGCATCTGCCATGTCTATATCGATGACAAGGCAGATCTGGACATGGCCTTTAATATTGCCGTCAATGCCAAAACTCACCGCTACGGTGTGTGCAATGCGATGGAAACCCTACTGGTAGCTGAGGATGTTGCATCAGACATTCTCCCTCGCCTGGCTAAGGCCTATGAAGCGGCAGGGGTTGAACTGCGCGGCTGCGAAAGAACACAGGACATCATCCATTGTGTTGCCGCAACCGAAGAAGATTGGGGTACTGAATATTTGGCCCCCATACTCTCCATCAAGGTCGTCAGCGACATGGACGAGGCGATGGAACATATTGCCCGCTATAGCTCGCAACATACCGAAGCAATTGTCACCAGTGACGAAGCTCGCGCCCATCGGTTTATCGCCGAAGTAGACTCAAGCTCAGTGATGCACAATGCCTCGACCCGATTCGCCGATGGCTTTGAGTACGGGCTGGGCGCTGAAATTGGCATTTCCACGGACAAAATACATGCCCGCGGCCCCGTTGGGCTGGAAGGCCTGACCTCACAGAAATGGGTGGTTTTTGGTCATGGCGAAATTCGTCAATAGTCTCCCTTGCATAGGTTAATCGCAGATGTCTCAGCATCCTGATCGCACAAATGGTGTCGGCATCTTTGGTGGAACCTTTGACCCCGTGCATATCGGTCACCTCAGAACATCGGTGGAATTACGAAAAGTGCTCGGACTTGCTGAAATGCGGCTGATTCCCAGTGCTAACCCACCACATCGGGAAGCCATAACCAGCGCAGAACACCGATTGGCCATGCTGCAACTAGCACTCAGCAGCAACTCGGGAGCAACTGCCGAACCTGGGTTGGTGGCCGACGACAGAGAATTACGCCGCAAAGGGCCTTCTTACACAGTGGATACACTGGCAGAAATCCGTGCCGAAATAGGGACAGACACCCCCCTCTACCTCTGCATTGGCATGGATGCATTGATCCATTTAAACCAGTGGCACCGCTGGGAAGAACTAGCCGACCTCGCCCATATAGTAACGGTGGCAAGACCCGGCTGGCATCTACCCAAGAGCGGCGAAGTGCTGGAGTTCGTCCGGGCACACCGGGCAACCAGTGCCGATCAATTGCAGGAAGCGCCTGCAGGAAAAATATTAATTATGGCAATGACACTATTACCTGTGTCCGCAACAGGTATTAGACAGGCACTTCAACGGGGAGAATCTATCCGTTATCTGGTGCCCGACCAAGTTATTGATTACATTAGACAGCATCAGCTCTATTCTGACTAAAAAGACAAACAAAACAGGAAACTCAATGAGTAAAAATCTAATAGATATCGTGATAAATGCCCTCGAAGAGGTCAAGGGTAAAGATATCACCACACTGAATGTCAGCGACCTTACCGATGTTATGGACACCATTGTTGTCGCCAGTGGCAACTCAAATCGCCAGGTAAAAGCCATGGCAAACAATGTGGTCGAGGATTGCAAAAAAGCAGGATTCCAACCTATCGGTGTTGAGGGTATGGATACCGCCGAATGGGTACTCGTCGACTTTGGCGATATCGTTGTTCATGTGATGCAGCCCACCACCCGTGAATTTTATGACCTGGAAAAACTCTGGTCAGTTCGACCAAGCGATCTCAATGCCTCCAACGAGGAATAAACGCTAGTGCGATTAAGAATCATTGCAGTCGGCACAAAAATGCCAGACTGGGTAGAAGCCGGCTGCAACGAATACCTGAAGCGACTTCCCTCAGAACTCAACCTGGAGATTATTGAATTACCACTGGGACAACGAGGCAAGGGAGCGGATATCAAACGCGCCATTACCCGCGAGGGTGAAGCCATGCTCAAAGCCATCGGCGAGCATGACCACGTCATCGCACTCGACGTACTGGGCAAGCCCTGGAGCACCGAACAACTCGCCCAAAAGTTGCAACAGTGGCAGCTCTCCGGTGACAATTTTAGCTTATTGGTAGGTGGTCCCGATGGGCTGGCACCGGAATGCCTGCAACGAGCCAATAGCAAATGGTCTCTCTCGGCACTGACTCTGCCCCACCCCTTGGTACGAATTTTATTGGTAGAACAAATCTACCGTGCCGGCACCATTAATTCCGGGCACCCCTATCATCGATAAATACTGAACAAATAATTCAAATAGTTTCTTTTTAAGTAGTAATTAAAAACAATAAAATTTTAATCATCTCTTAAAGAAAGTTAATGTTTAATTTCTCGCTTTACCTATTGATCACTCTGATCAAAAATATTATTGGGCAATTCCAACCCTAGTGCTTCCGCGCGCTTGACCCACTGCTGCCTCGCCAGAACCTGCATATTTTCAACGTTATCTGTTTCATCCACAATATCCATTCCCAATAAAGTCTCAATCACATCTTCAAGAGTAACGAGCCCTTTTACACTGCCATATTCATCGACAATAACGGCAATTTGCTGGCGGTTATCAAGAAAAAAATCCAACAAATTGGGTAGCAACATGGAGTTAGGGACAGCATGAATTTTTCGTTTAAATGA
>DFBC01000047.1:4366-20168 GCA_002367235.1 Cellvibrionales bacterium UBA3090 | reverse complement strand
GTTAATGATTAAGAGTAACCCCGTAGCGGAAAAGAGGGTTGCCGAGATATGTGGCACTTGGAACCAGCCCAGCGTGATGAAGCTAAAAAGAATGCAGCCGGGCAGGCTAATGTCGGGCCGTTCGTGTTTTAAACTTGGCAGAACCGCACCAAGGACGAAAGCTGCGGCGAACAAGAGACTGGCAGTGGTCGAAATTTTCAGCCCTAAGAAAGAGCTTGCTCTGATGTCGGGGGATAGCGTGGAAAACCACAGCGGTTGCCACTGAAACAGGCTGATAATGATCAGTGCAAAAATTGATATAAATGCAATAAAGACCAGAAACCCAAGGTGTCTCCATCCGGTGTTTGGCAGGATAATCAGTACGCCTAGCATGAGGGGCAGGCAAATTGAAATCAGCCCAAAAGCTTGGCCGGCGGGCTCTGTATCGAGTGGTGCTTGAAGGTAATGTCTGATCAGCCAGTAGATGGCCAGCATAATTAATGCGGCGCCCAGATCTCTGGAGTGATTGGCCAATATTGCGACAAATGCCGCTAGCCCACAAAGAATGTAGGGTAGTTGGCTCAACATGGAAAGCTGTTCACTTTTAAGCGACGGAGCATACCAAGTTATAAGCGCAGCCAGCATCAGGCAAAAGATGGGTGGCAGTAGGCGAACCATTAAATGTGACATAACCTGCTGATTTTAAGCGCCTTACCCTCATGGATGGATCATAGTCTATGGTTTTGTAGGCGCAGCGTAAACATCTGTTCCTTGGGTTAAGATGAAAATGCTGAGGTTGCCTTCGGGCGCTCACACATAGTGATGGTTAACATGGGCCAGAATGGTTAAAAAGCATGAGTTCCAATGGGTTTTCAAAGATTCTCGTATGGCTGTTACTAATGACACCGTTGTCAGTCAATGCAGAGAAGTTTTGTCTGTTGTTGGCTGAAAATTATTATGAGCAGCTTTATTGTGAAATTAAGGCGGCGGGCGAGGGGTCGCGTTTGCCGTCTTTTGGGGATTTTCGGCTCAATCCAGAAATGACCCAGGCGTTGTTGTTAAAGCGCCCTGCGGCCAAATTGGGTGTTGATGTCAGTCTTCCCAGAAAACAGCCAGTTAGGAAAAAAGCGATAGCGAAACCGTTGTTGGCGACCCCTGATACGGGGGTGGGCCAGGGGGTTGGGCAATGCCAGTTTCAACCTTTAACTATCCAGTGCGGCCCCGACCATTTTTACTTGGTTGGTAATCAGTCAAACAACAAGTTGGTTGAAGGTGCACTTGATGCTGCCAGCAGAATGAATATTCCGGTTTATCGGGGTTCCCTTGGCGATGCAGAGGGGCTCGGTCTATACCTCTCCAGAGCCTATCGTCAATATATAGAGAAAATGCTGGAGATTGGTCTCGGGGGCTCGACGTTTTCCTATGCTAAATTTGTCTTTCTTTTTCATGATGTGACAGAAAAAGGCATAGATTTTAGTCAGCGATTTGAAACCATGTTTCGTTATTTGAAACAGGATAAACAGCGTCTCAGCGTGAATGAAAACCTTCCCCAAAGAGTGCAGTTGAGGCAAGAGCATTGTGACAGGCTGGGCGATCAATGGGTTGTGTGTGATGCGGGGAGGAAAAACTACCTATATTCCCGGCGTCATTAATCTTGGCTGTTGTTCGTGGAAAAAGCCTTTTCTTGATCTTTGGTTAATTGACGCCGTGGTCTGCACAGGCTGAGATGTTGGTTCTTTCGGGCTCATACCCGAACATATGAAAACTAGCTAATCATATTGGATACCACGATCAGTCCACACATGATGCCGAACCCCACTAAAACAAGTATGCCAACTTTAGCCAGTGTGCTTGTATCTTCGGATTTCATATTAACGACTCCTCTCCACGTATCTCTGTATCGTTCCGGCACATCTGTCGGTGCCGATAAAGTTTTCGAGGCATAAATGTAGAGGCTTTGGCAGCGGGTAGAATTGATTTAAATCAACTCCAACTCTATGAATAGATAGGGTTAATTGGCTAGGCTGAGGAGTTCTTTGGCGTGATTGAGCGTTGCGTCAGTAATTTTTGAGCCGCCTAGCATACGGGCGATCTCATCCGCTCGGCCGGGTTTTGATAGTGAGACAATATGGCTGTGAGTCACCTGTTGGTTGCTTTGCTTGCTAACCAGCAAATGATGGTGGGCGCTTGCGGCTACCTGGGGTTGGTGTGTGACGCAAATCACCTGGCCCTTATGTCCGAGTTGACGCAGTAGCCTTCCGACAACCTCTGCAGTTGCTCCGCCAATGCCCACATCAACCTCATCAAATACCAGTGTGGGAATCGATGAGCTGCGGGCGGCAATGACCTGAATGGCCAGACTGATTCTTGATAATTCGCCTCCCGATGCGATGCGGGCTAGAGGTTTAGCGGCTTCACCGGGGTTGGTCGAAATTAGAAATTCGATGGTTTCCCGGCCATGCATGCCAAAACCTTGGTCGGGGATGGGGGTTAGCCTGGGTAAGAACCTGGCGCCGGCCATAGAAAGTTCAGCAAATTGTTCTTCAATCGATGCGGCAAATTGCTGTGCGGAACCCGTTCGCTGTTTGGTGAGTTCGTCAGCCAATGTGCAATAGTGGGTTGCTAGCTGGTCGAGTTGTTGGTTTAGTGTCGCGGCATTATTTTCATCGCCATCAATGGCTTTTAGTGCTTGGTTGAGGGCCGCGTGTTTTTGTTGAAGCTCGTTTGGTGAGATGCGGTGTTTCCTTGCTAGCTGATAGATGGCACCCAGTCGCTCCTCGACCTCTTGGAGTCTCTCGGGGTCAAGTTCAAAACTGTCGAGGTGGTGTTGAATTTCCCGGCTAGCCTCTTCTATCTCAATTTTCGCGCTGCTCAGTAGCTTTTCTGCTTCTTCTAAGGCCGTTGGTTTGTTGGGTATGTTATTGAGGATGTGCAGTGCTTTGCCAAGGGTATCTTGTAAGTTAAACCCTTCATCATTGGAGCAAAGCTGGTCTAAGGCTTGGCTGTCCTGAAGGATGGCGTCGGCATTAGCCAGCATCTGTTGTTCATGCTCCAGTTTTTCAAACTCACCCTCGGCCAGGTTTAGCTGATCCAGTTCGTCTATCTGAAAGCGCAGTAAGTCACGTTGGGCAGAAAGTTCGGCGGAGGAGTTTTCCAGTTGCTGAAGTTTTTGTCGTGTGGCGCTCCATTGTCGATAGAGGTGCTTTATTTCGCTTGCCTTGTCGGCGCATCCGGCAAAATCATCCAGTAGTTGGCGGTGAACTTGTTTTCTGAGTAATGATTGGTGCTCGTGCTGGCTGTGGATGTCAATCAGCATTTCGCCCAGTTCGCGGAGCTGTTGCATGGTGGCTGGTTGGCCGTTGATGTATCCACGGGAGCGCCCTTCGCGAGTCAGCAACCTTCTGAGTAGGCATTCATTGTCGGCGTCAAAGTCATTGCGCTTGAGCCAATCGACGACATGTTCGGCAGTATTGAGGTCAAATAGTGCAGAGACTTCTGCCCGGTCAGCCCCGCTTCGGATTCGGTCGGTGTCAGCCCTGTCTCCGAGGGCCATCGCTAAGGCGTCGACCACCAACGATTTTCCGGCACCCGTTTCCCCTGTTAGCACGGTCATGCCAGGCTTCAAGTCCACCTCGAGGCTTTCGACCAAGGTAAAGTTTTTAACGGTAAGGGCGATTAGCAATGGCGTTCCTACTGTGCTGAATACGATGAGCCGGTCGCTAATGTTATACAGATTTTTAAAGTGCGTCTGCCCTTGAAACTAATTGTTAAGACCCAATATAGCGGATGTAAAGCATGTCGATAGACGGTTTAAACAATATCTAGAATGGAGATGTTGCGTGTCAACTGAAGAGAAAAATGGCCAAGAGGCAGAAACTGAAGTATTGCAATCTGAAGACAATGGGGCAGAGCAGCCAGCTGCTGAGGATGTGATACCAGAGGTTGAAGAGGGTTTGGTTCAGCTGCAGTCCGAGTTGGCGGCGGCAAAAGATCAGGCACTGAGGACTCAGGCTGAAATGCAGAACCTACGCCGTCGCGTGGAACGCGACGTCGAAAATGCCCATAAATATGCGCTAGAGAAGTTTGTGGGTGAGTTGTTGCCTGTGGTGGACAATCTTGAGCGGGCAATCCAGACCATGGATTGCAATAGTGATGATATTAAACCAATCAGTGAGGGTGTTGAGCTCACGCTAAAAAGTTTTCAGGATGTGCTGGTTCGTTTCAAGGTGGAGGCCGTAGACCCCAAGGGGCAGATGTTTGATCCGGAGCTTCATCAGGCCATGAGTTTGCTGGAGGTGCCTGGAGAAACGCCCAATACCGTGATTGATGTATTCCAGAAGGGCTACACCCTTAATGGAAGGCTCGTGCGTCCGGCGATGGTCGTCGTAGCTAAAGCTGTACCAAATAACACTGGTGAGGGTTGAAATCCGTCAACACGGGCCAATATAACCAACCAGAAGCTAATTTTTTGAATTTGATGTAAATCCCGGAGAGAAAACAATGGGTAAGATTATTGGAATTGATTTAGGCACCACAAACTCCTGTGTAGCCATACTCGAGGGCGACAAGCCTAAAGTGATTGAAAATGCAGAAGGTGGACGTACTACACCTTCTATCGTGGCTTTTACCGAAGATGGCGAAATCCTGGTGGGGCAATCTGCCAAGCGTCAGGCTGTGACTAATCCAGCTAATACGCTGTTTGCGGTAAAGCGTTTAATCGGTCGTCGTTTTGACGATGATGTCGTGCAGAAAGACATCAAGATGGTGCCTTACAATATTGTGAAGGCCGACAACGGCGATGCTTGGGTAGAAGTGAAGGGCGAAAAGAAAGCCGCGCCACAGATTTCTGCTGAAGTATTGAAGAAAATGAAGAAAACCGCGGAAGATTATCTTGGCGAAGCGGTGACTGAGGCGGTTATTACTGTTCCGGCCTACTTCAATGATTCTCAGCGTCAGGCAACGAAAGATGCCGGTAAAATTGCTGGTCTTGAAGTGAAACGTATTATTAACGAACCTACGGCAGCGGCGTTGGCCTACGGCATGGATAAAACACCCGGTGATCGCGTGATCGCGGTATACGACCTGGGTGGTGGTACCTTCGATATTTCCATTATTGAGATTGCCGACGTGGATGGCGAGCACCAGTTTGAAGTGCTTTCTACCAATGGTGATACTTTCCTTGGTGGTGAGGATTTCGACCTACGTTTGATTGAATACTTGGCCGAAGAGTTCAAGAAAGAAAATGGCATTGATTTGCATAGTGACCCTCTGGCATTGCAGCGCCTGAAAGAGGCCGCTGAAAAGGCCAAGATTGAACTGTCTTCTAGCCAGCAAACAGAAGTAAACCTGCCTTATATTACGGCTGATGCCACTGGTCCCAAGCACTTGGTTGTGAAGTTAACTCGCGCCAAACTGGAATCACTGGTTGAAGAGTTGGTAGAACGTTCCATGGCGCCATTGAAAATGGCACTGAAAGATGCCGGTAAATCGGCCTCTGACATCGAAGATGTGATTTTGGTCGGTGGACAGACTCGTATGCCAATGGTGCAGGAAAAAGTCACTGAGTTTTTTGGCAAAGAGCCTCGCAAGGATGTAAACCCTGACGAAGCTGTTGCTATCGGTGCCGCGATTCAAGGTGCGGTATTGTCTGGTGATGTGAAAGATGTACTGTTGTTGGATGTAACGCCTCTGACGCTGGGTATTGAAACCATGGGTGGTGTTGCAACACCATTGATTGAGAAAAATACTACGATTCCATCTAAAAAATCGCAGATCTTTTCTACTGCGGAAGACAATCAAACGGCAGTGACAATCCATGTTGTGCAGGGTGAGCGTAAGCAAGCCGCAGGCAACAAGTCGTTGGGTCGCTTTGATCTGGCTGATATTCCTCCGGCATCACGTGGTATGCCTCAAATCGAGGTGACGTTTGATATCGATGCTAACGGTATCCTGCATGTAAATGCCAAAGACAAAGCCACTGGCAAAGAGCAGTCCATTGTGATTAAAGCTTCTTCAGGTTTGTCTGACGAAGAAATTGAAAGCATGGTTAATGATGCTGAAGCCAATGCTGCAGAAGATCAGAAGTTTGAGGATTTGGTCCAGGCTAGGAACGCTGCTGATGGCCTTGCTCATGCGGCGAAGAAAACCTTGGAAGAAGCTGGTGACAAGGCTTCTGATGAAGAGAAAGAGGCCATTGAGGCTGCGGTGAAGGAAGTGGAAGAAGCTGTTAAGGGCGATGACAAAGAAGCCATTGATGCAGCTGCGAATAAACTTTCAGAAGCCTCGTCTGCACTGGCTCAAAAGCTCTATGCGGAACAAGCGGCAGCTCAGGCTGGTGAATCTCCTGAAGGGTCGGCAGACGATGCCGGTGCCTCGGATGATGCTGTTGATGCGGAGTTTGAAGAAGTAAAAGAAGACGATAAATAAGCCTTAGGCTTGTTGGAGGTTGCCGATCGCTATGCGTCGGCCGCAAGCGCGGGCTATGCTCGCGCTTTGCTGTGTATAAGCGATAGCAACCTGCTAGCGTACAATATTTAACTCTGCCCATGGCAGACTATGTGACAAAAGAGCTGACTGCGAATGTCCAAACGCGATTACTACGAAATTCTTGGTGTGTCTAAAGGCGCTTCTGAAGCGGAAGTGAAGAAGGCCTATCGCCGGATTGCGATGAAGAATCACCCTGACCGAAATCCAGATAATAAGGGTGCGGAAGATATCTTTAAGGAGGCCACCGAGGCCTACGAAGTGCTCTCCAATAAAGAGAAAAAAGCTGCCTATGATCAGTATGGCCATGCGGGTGTTGATCCCAATGGCGGTTTTGGTGGCGGTGGCCCGGGCGGCCATGGTGATTTTAGTGATATTTTTGGCGACGTCTTTGGCGATATCTTTGGTGGCGGCGGTCGCGGTGGTCGCGGTCGATCTAGGCAAATGCGTGGATCGGATCTGCGGTATGACCTGGATTTGGATCTGGAAGAAGC
The DNA here is from genome assembly GCA_002367235.1 of Cellvibrionales bacterium UBA3090. GTDB lineage: Bacteria > Pseudomonadota > Gammaproteobacteria > Pseudomonadales > Porticoccaceae > Porticoccus. The sequence continues at coordinate 13,212 of DFBC01000047.1, read as the reverse complement.
TGTCAGAGGCAAAACCATCAAGATCAAAGTGCCGACACTTTGCACCTGTGAAGCCTGTGGCGGTTCGGGGGCTAAGCAAGGCTCTGAGCCAACGACTTGTGGCACCTGTGGTGGACACGGACAGGTTCGTATGTCGCAGGGCTTTATTTCTGTGCAGCAAACTTGTCCAGCGTGTCACGGCCGAGGGCAGGTTATCAGTGATCCTTGTGCGAGCTGCTATGGCCAGGGACGAGTAAAAGAAACGAAGACTCTCTCTGTTAAAGTGCCTCCTGGTGTCGATACCGGGGATCGCATTCGTTTGGGCGGTGAGGGCGAAGCGGGGCCAGAGGGCGGTCCGGCGGGTGATCTCTACGTTCAGGTGCGTGTTAGAGAGCATGCCCTGTTTCAGCGGGATGGTCGTAATCTCTATTGTGAGGTTCCAATCAGTATCGTTGACGCGGCGCTAGGTGGCGAGCTGGAAGTGCCGACGCTCGATGGTCGGGTCAAGCTAAAAATTCCCCCTGAAACCCAGACAGGCAGATTGTTCCGCCTGCGAGGTAAGGGCGTCAGTAGTGTGCGTGGTGGTGGGCCTGGGGACTTAATGTGCAGGGTTGTCTTGGAGACCCCCGTTAGCCTGAATAGTGACCAGAAGGACTTGCTTCGCCAGTTGCAAACGAGTCTCGAGGGCGGCAAGCACTCGCCAAAGAGTACTTCTTGGTTTGAGGGTGTGAAAAAGTTTTTTGATGGGTTTACGATGTAGGCCCCTCTGATGTCTGGCTTTAGAAAATAAAGAGAATAACTATGACGCGAATTGCTGTTACCGGTGCGGCTGGTCGTATGGGGAAAACCCTGATCGAGGCCGTGACCATTAACCCTGAAACCACGTTGGCGGCAGCTATTGAGCGTCCTGAAAGTACGTTAATTGGTGTGGATGCTGGTGAGCTTGCCGGTATCGGCCGGTTGGGCGTCTCTGTCGTTGGAGATATTAATCAGGTCGTTGATGATTTTGATGTATTAATTGATTTCACCGCACCGCTGGCAACTCTTGCCAATGCAGGGGTTTGTGCTGCCAATGGAAAGCAGATGGTGGTTGGTACCACGGGGTTTTCCGATGAGCAGAAGACTGAGCTTCTGTCTGTTGCGGATAAGACGGCTCTTTGTATGGCGTCTAACTTTAGTACCGGCGTTAATCTCTGCTTTAAATTGTTGGAGATGGCTGCCAGCGTGTTGGGTGATGATGTGGATATTGAGATCTACGAGGCGCATCACCGCCATAAGGTCGATGCTCCCTCGGGTACTGCCTTGAGTATGGGCGAAGTGGTGGCCGGTGCCCTGGATCGAAACCTGAAGGATGTAGCTGTTTATGGCCGGGAAGGACAAACTGGAGCCCGGGATAGCCAAACCATAGGCTTTGCCACGGTGCGGGCGGGCGATATTGTTGGCGACCACACGGTTACGTTTGCTGCAGAAGGTGAGCGAGTAGAGATTACTCACAAAGCTTCTAGCCGGATGTCTTTTGCTCGTGGTGCCGTTCGGGCGGCCCATTGGTTGTCTGATAAAAAGCCTGGGCTGTATGACATGCAAGACGTGCTTGGCCTGAAATAATTAATAGCCGTGCTAAGAAAGGGGCTGCCAGATAGGGTGGCCTTTTTTGTGGGTTCGAAGAAGGAGTGGTTGGGCTGGCCGTCCGTAAATCCGTTCGCGACTATAATTGGCGCTTGGGGCATAGATTGTCTAGACAGATAGCAGTCCTTGGCCTAGAATGTTTCGCCAGTTTGTGCTGGTGCGGAATGCCCTGTAAACACAGATGGTGTTGGCACAGCAGAGAATTTGAAAGCGAGGTGAGACGTACGGTTTCATCTCGCTTTTTTACAGTTTGTTCTTGGTTAAATCCGCTTTCAGGCCGTTAAGTAGGCCAAAGTTGAAGCGCGATTTATATCCGCAATTGAGTTGAGGAGGTTGCATTGAATACCAATACCCATCGGCCCGCTATTCTCGTTCTTGGGGATGGCACGGTTTTTAGGGGCGTAGCCATTGGTGCTGAGGGCATTTCCAGTGGTGAAGTGGTATTCAATACGGCATTAACCGGTTATCAGGAAATACTGACAGACCCCTCCTATGCTCGTCAGATCGTTACCCTGACTTACCCCCATATCGGTAACACCGGAATCAATGCGGAAGATGAAGAGTCGGATCGTATTTGGGCTGCAGGTCTGGTCATTCGGGACTTGCCGTTATTGGCCAGTAACTTTCGCTCTCAGCAGACACTCGATAACTACCTTAAAGCCAATAATATTCTGGGCATCGCGGATATTGATACACGTAAATTGACCCGAATTCTTCGCGAAAAGGGTGCACAAAATGGCTGTCTGATGGCCGGTGATGTGGACGAGCAGAAGGCCCTGGCTGTTGCGCGTAGATTTACTGGGTTGAAGGGGATGGACCTGGCCAAAGAGGTAACCACTCAAGAGGTCTACCAGTGGAATGAAGGCAGCTGGTCGCTGGGTAAAGGCTATGTTCAGCCAGCCGAAAAACCGTACAAGGTAATTGCTTACGATTTTGGTGCCAAGCGTAATATTTTGCGAATGTTGGTGGATCGTGGCGCGGATCTTGTTGTTGTGCCCGCCAAAACACCGGCAGCTGATGTGCTGGCTATGAATCCCGACGGTATCTTTTTATCCAATGGGCCAGGTGATCCCGAACCATGCGATTATGCCATCGAAGCGATTCAGCAAATTCTTGAAACGGATATCCCTGTTTTTGGCATTTGCTTGGGGCACCAGTTGCTGGCTCTTGCCAGTGGCGCCAAAACCGTAAAAATGAAATTTGGTCACCATGGGGCGAACCACCCGGTAAAAGATCTCGATGGTGGTACCGTGCTTATTACCAGTCAGAACCATGGCTTTGCTGTCGATGAGCAAACGCTACCCAATACCTTGCGTGCCACACATTGTTCACTGTTCGATGGGTCGTTGCAGGGGATTCATCGTACGGATAAGCCGGCCTTCAGTTTTCAGGGGCACCCGGAAGCTAGTCCCGGACCACATGATGCCGCGCCTCTGTTTGATCACTTTTTTGAATTGATACGAGCTTCGCAGAATTAGGGTGTATTGAACCCCTGATAGGACTCTGCGTTTGTAATACGAAAGACTGAAATACTGGAAAGAATGGTTTGCACACAAATTGTGAAACCAAACCTAGAAAGATAACTGCGACAAGCCTGAATTAACGATAACTTATGCCAAAAAGAACTGATATTAAAAGTATTCTAATCCTCGGCGCAGGTCCTATTGTCATTGGGCAGGCATGTGAGTTTGATTACTCCGGTGCCCAGGCCTGTAAAGCACTTCGTGAAGAGGGCTACCGGGTTATTCTGGTGAATTCTAACCCTGCCACTATTATGACCGACCCATCGATGGCCGATGCCACATATATTGAGCCGGTGGAGTGGCGGACTGTTGCCAAAATTATAGAAGAAGAGCGCCCCGATGCCTTGCTCCCAACCATGGGTGGGCAAACAGCGCTTAACTGTGCGCTGGATTTGGCCCGTGAAGGTGTGCTCGAGAAGTTTGGTGTCGATATGATTGGCGCCGATGCGGATGCCATTGATAAGGCAGAAGACCGCAATCGTTTTGATAAGGCGATGAAGAAAATTGGCCTGGAAACAGCGCAGGCGGTCATCGTTCACAGCTTGGAAGAGGCATTGCAGGTGCCTGATCGGTTTGGCTATCCCTGTATTATTAGACCCTCATTTACGATGGGCGGGTCAGGCGGGGGTATTGCCTATAACAGAGAAGAGTTTGTCGAGATATGCCAGCGTGGTCTCGATTTATCGCCCACCAATGAGTTGTTGATCGATGAATCCCTGATCGGCTGGAAAGAGTACGAGATGGAGGTGGTGCGGGACAAGAACGATAACTGCATTATTATCTGTTCCATTGAAAACTTTGATCCTATGGGCGTGCATACTGGAGACTCTATTACCGTTGCTCCAGCTCAAACCCTGACGGACAAGGAATATCAGATCATGCGTAACGCCTCGATTGCGGTGTTGCGAGAGATTGGTGTTGAAACGGGTGGTTCCAATGTTCAGTTTGCTGTGAATCCGGAAGATGGCCGGCTCGTGGTGATTGAAATGAATCCGCGTGTGTCTCGTTCTTCGGCGCTGGCATCCAAGGCTACCGGTTTTCCTATTGCTAAAGTAGCGGCAAAACTCGCCGTGGGTTACACCCTTGATGAGTTGCAGAATGATATTACCGGTGGTGCGACACCGGCCTCGTTTGAGCCCAGTATTGATTACGTTGTTACCAAGATTCCCCGTTTTGCTTTTGAGAAATTTAACCAAGCCAATGCCAAGCTGACCACTCAAATGAAGTCGGTGGGCGAGGTGATGGCGATTGGTCGTACCTTCCAGGAGTCTCTTCAGAAAGCCCTCCGGGGGCTGGAAGTTGGCTCTGCTGGTTTCGAGTCTAAGGTCGATGTCGAGACGGAAGAAGGTTTGGTTGAGCTGCGCCAGCAGTTAAGGGAGCCCGGCGCCGAGCGTATTTGGTACGTGGGTGATGCTTTTCGCGCAGGTTTGTCCGTAGAGGATGTTTTCAACCTTTCGGCCATTGATCCTTGGTTCCTGGTGCAGATAGAAGACATTATTCTTGATGAAATCCGCTTGGAAAGTGAGTCGTTATATCGGCTTTCTGCGGATCGACTGCTTCGTCTCAAGCGTAAAGGTTTTTCTGATAAGCGACTTTCTGTGCTGTTAAAAACAGACGAGAAGAGAGTGAGAGACGCGCGTCAATCTATTAATGTACGACCCGTGTTCAAGCGAGTGGATACCTGTGCGGCAGAGTTTTCAACAGCGACAGCTTATATGTACTCCACCTATGAGCAGGAGTGTGAGTCCCAGCCTTCTGGTCGAGATAAAATTCTGGTGTTAGGTGGTGGTCCCAACCGTATTGGTCAAGGTATCGAGTTTGACTATTGCTGTGTTCATGCGGCACTGGCTATGCGCGAAGACGGTTACGAAGCCATTATGGTCAACTGTAACCCAGAAACGGTTTCCACCGACTACGATACGTCTGATCGCCTTTACTTTGAGCCGGTGACGCTTGAGGATGTGCTAGAAATTGTCTATGTGGAAAAACCCAAGGGCGTGATCGTACAGTTTGGCGGTCAAACACCCCTGAAGTTGGCTCGCGCGCTGGAGGCGGAGGGCGTTCCCATTATTGGAACGACGCCGGATGCGATTGATCGTGCGGAAGATCGCGAGCGCTTCCAGCAAATGATACATAAGCTGGATTTGTTGCAGCCGCCTAATGCGATTGTTCGCTCTGCAGAAGAAGCCGTTGAAGCGGCAGCTGGTATTGGTTATCCATTGGTAGTTCGTCCATCCTATGTGTTGGGTGGTCGCGCTATGGAAATCGTTTATAAGGAAGAAGAGCTGGCGCGTTATATGCGTGAAGCAGTCCAGGTTTCCAATGACGCTCCCGTGTTGCTGGATTATTTCCTGTCATCTGCAGTTGAGGTGGATATCGATGCCGTGTCTGATGGCAGTGAAGTTGTCATTGGTGCCATCATGCAGCACATCGAGCAAGCGGGGATTCACTCGGGTGATTCTGCCTGCTCCCTGCCGCCTTATAGTCTTCCTGCAGCAGTGCAAGATGAGATGCGCAGCGTTGTAAAAGCCATGGCCGTTGAGCTTGAAGTAAAAGGCTTGATGAATGTCCAGCTGGCTTGGCAGGATGAGAAGATTTATGTGATTGAGGTAAACCCTCGGGCTTCTCGCACAGTGCCGTTTGTCTCCAAATGTATTGGTACTTCTCTGGCTAAAGTGGCGGCTCGCTGTATGGCCGGTATGACGTTGGCGGAGCAAGGGTTTACTAAAGAAGTGGTGCCAAGTTACTTCAGTGTGAAGGAGGCGGTACTGCCCTTTAATAAATTCCCTGGTATTGACCCAATTCTTGGGCCGGAGATGAAGTCTACTGGCGAGGTTATGGGGGTTGCCGACACCTTTGCTGAGGCTTACGCAAAAGCGGAGCTGGGCGCTAGTGATCCTATCCCGACTTCCGGGACTGCATTTCTTAGTGTGCGCGAGCCGGACAAGGCGGGTATTGCCAGTGTGGCAAAAAGCCTGATTGCTACGGGTTTTACGCTGGTGGCCACTGAAGGTACAGCCAAGGTGTTGAGAGAAGCCGGTTGTACTGTGGAGAACGTTAATAAAGTTCAAGAAGGTCGGCCTCATATTGTCGATATGATCAAGAACGATAAGATCGATTTGATTGTGAATACCACCGAGGGTCGTCAGGCAATTGCCGACTCCGCTACCATTCGTTCCAGTGCGGAACAACATGGCGTTTATTACACAACCACATTAGCTGGTGGTGAAGCAGTTTGTATGGCGCTGGAGAATCAGGGTGAAATTAAAGTACATCGCCTACAAGACCTTCATCTGAGGAACCACTGATGATTAAGATACCGATGACGGTAGAAGGTGCCGAGAGCCTTCGTCAAGAGCTCGATCAGCTGAAAAAGGTGGATCGCCCGCGCATTGTGGCGGCTATTGCTGAGGCGAGGGCGCATGGTGACCTGAAGGAAAATGCCGAATACCACGCGGCTCGAGAGCAGCAGGGTTTTGCCGAGGGGCGAATTCAGGAGATTGAAGGAAAGCTAAGCCATGCGCAAATTATTGATGTTAAAGCTATAGCTGAAGGGGATAAGGTTATTTTTGGTTGTACGGTTAATATTATTAACTTGGAAACCGATGAAACTGTGACCTATAAAATCGTTGGCGATGATGAGTCTGACGTCAAGGCAAATAAGATTTCTTACCAGTCTCCGATTGCCAGAGGGTTGATTGGTAAAGAGGTGGGCGACATCGTGGTTATCAAAACACCGTCGGGTGCTATTGAGTATGAAATTGATGACGTAAAGCATCTATAAACGAGTTGATACAAGCGTTGATCAAACCATGACATGCGTCATGGTTTTTTTTGCCCCTCTATTTATATTTTCGAGGGTGTCAGTCTCATTTGTAACGGGATTCAGCAAGCCGCATTGGGCGTTGCTGGGGGCTAGCGAAGCAGATTGGACAGGCGGGGGTTTGGTTTGTCGGATCTTTTTAATAGCAGCACGATATGGCCAATGGTTTGAACGGTCTCGGCATCCAGTTTTTCGCAGATTTCAGTAATGGCCTGTCGCTTGGCTTCGTTATCTCCAACAGCCAACTTTACTTTAATGAGTTCGTGATCGTTTAATGCGCGCTCTAGTTCTGCTAGTACCGCTTCACTTAAGCCTTTTCCTGCTACAGTGACGACAGGCTTCAGGTTGTGGCCCAAGCGTCGCAGGTGTTTTTTGTCATCATTGGAAAGTGTCATAGAATGGCTACCCTTAAAAACGGTGCATATTCTATCCCGAATACAATATATGTGCGCTAATATTTGCCAGAAACCTGTGCTCTCATTGGTCTTTAGTCTAATTTAGCTGTGCTAGAAAAATGTTAGGCGTTAGAATTCGTTGTTCGGTAGTGCTCGTTTTTGAGGCTATCATGTGAATTCGGCCCGCTATGTTGGTGTGCCGACTGGGAATTAAGCGATTATGGGGCGTTCAAAAAGTAGTCATCGTTGGTTGCAGGAGCATAATCGTGACCAGTATGTAAAACGCTCTCAGCAGGATGGCTATCGATCTCGAGCAAGCTACAAACTGATTGAGCTGGATAGTAAAGACCGATTGTTTCGTCCCGGTATGACGGTGGTTGACTTGGGGGCGGCACCGGGTGGTTGGTCTCAAGTGGCTGTTAAGCTCGTGGGTGGAAAGGGGCGCGTGATCGCGTCTGATATTCTAGCCATGGACAGTATTGCCGGTGTGGACTTTATTCAGGGGGATTTCACTGAGGAGTCTGTCTTTGATGAGATTCTTGGTGTTCTTGGTGATGATCTGGCAGACCTTGTAATTTCGGATATGGCCCCCAATATGAGTGGTATGAGGGCTGTCGATCAGCCGAAGGCCATGTACTTGGTCGAGCTGGCGTTGGATTTAGCTTGTAAAATATTGAAACCTGACGGTGATTTTGTTGCCAAAGTCTTTCACGGTGAAGGGTTTGATGAACTTATGCAGCAAGTTCGTGCCAAATTTAAGCGCGTTGTGACGCGCAAGCCTGATGCTTCGCGGCCAAGGTCCCGAGAAGTTTATCTGGTAGCCAAGGGGCTAAAAGAGCAGGTGTAGGTCAATTTAACTGGGTTTGCCCCTTTGGTGTAGGCCAATATAAACGCTGCTAATAGTTGGTGGTGTTCAGAAGAGGATGTTTACTTGAACGACATGGCGAAAAATCTTGTGTTGTGGCTGATCATTGCAGCAGTGTTGCTGTCTGTGTTTCAGAATTTCAGTCCGCCTGCTCAGGAGAAAAGCCTTAGCTATTCTTCGTTCATTGAAGAGGTGCAGACAGGTCGAGTTGAGAGGGTCGTGCTAGAGGGGCTGACTATTGAGGGGCGTCGGGCTGATGGCAGCACCTTTAAAACCACTCGCCCAGATGTGCCTGACACTGGTTTGATGACCGATTTGCTCAATAATAATGTAGAGGTTGTAGGTCAGGAACCTGAGACTCAGAGCTTGTGGACTCAACTACTGGTGGCGTCCTTCCCCATCTTGTTGATTCTGGCTATCTTTATGTTTTTCATGCGACAGATGCAAGGTGGCGGTGGTGGGCGTGGCGGCCCTATGGCCTTTGGGAAAAGCAAGGCGCGACTGTTGGGCGAAGACCAGATCAACACGACATTCGCCGATGTGGCGGGTGTTGATGAGGCGAAAGAGGATGTGCATGAGCTGGTTGATTTTTTGCGGGATCCCTCCCGCTTTCAGCGGCTAGGTGGGCGTATTCC
>DFBC01000047.1:0-4348 GCA_002367235.1 Cellvibrionales bacterium UBA3090 | reverse complement strand
GGTGAGGCCAAGGTGCCCTTCTTCTCTATCTCTGGCTCTGATTTTGTTGAGATGTTTGTGGGGGTTGGTGCCTCTCGCGTTCGCGATATGTTTGATCAGGCCAAAAAGCAGGCTCCCTGTATTATTTTTATCGATGAGCTCGATGCGGTAGGCCGTCATCGCGGCGGCGGCTATGGCGGTGGTAACGATGAGCGCGAGCAGACCTTAAATCAATTATTGGTTGAAATGGACGGGTTTGAAGGTAGTGAGGGTGTTATTGTCATTGCTGCGACTAACCGTCCCGATGTACTTGATAAGGCGTTGTTGCGCCCCGGTCGTTTTGATCGCCAGGTCTATGTGGGCTTGCCCGATATTCGTGGTCGTGAGCAGATTCTTAAGGTTCACGTGCGCAAAGTTCCTATCGATGTAAAAGTTGACTTGGGTGTTGTGGCTCGGGGTACCCCTGGGTTTTCGGGCGCTGACTTGGCTAACTTGATTAATGAGGCGTCATTGTTTGCAGCGAGAGCAAATAAGCGCATCGTTACCATGGAAGAGTTTGAGAAGGCGCGAGATAAAATCATGATGGGTGGCGAGCGCCGCTCCATGGTGATGTCCGAGAAAGAGAAAGAAAATACGGCGTATCATGAAGCGGGTCATGCCATTATTGGTCGATTAATGCCGGAGCATGATCCCGTGCATAAGGTGTCTATTATTCCTCGTGGCAGAGCGCTGGGTGTCACACAATTTTTGCCGGAAGAAGATAAATACAGCCTAAGCAAGCGTCAACTGGATAGCCAGTTGTGTAGTTTGTTTGGGGGGCGGATTGCTGAAGAGCTGATACATGGTTCCGATGGCGTTACTACGGGTGCTTCCAATGACATTGAGCGCGCGACCCAGATGGCGCGTAACATGGTGAGTCGTTGGGGCTTGTCCGACAAAATGGGCCCGGTTTTGTATGGGGAAGACGAGGCGCAAATGCCGGGGGCTGGTCAGTCGAATTATTCCGAGGATACTGCTCGGGAGATTGATGTAGAAGTGCGCAGGACTCTGGATGAATGCTATGCCCGCGCTAAAAAGCTCCTCGAAGATAATGTTGACATCCTCCATGCTATGAAGGACGCCTTAATGGAATACGAAACGATCGATTCGGATCAGGTGGACGATTTGATGTCTCGTAGACCCGTGCGCCCGCCTCACGACTGGCGTGATGATGATTTTGGTGGTCGCTCAGACAGTCAGGAAAGTGATGATGCTGACGATAGAGATGCGGTAGGCGGTCCAGCCAAAGAGCACTAAGCGATATTTCCCCGGCCCGCCACCGGTGACAGGTGGTGGGCCGAGGCATTTTGATTTGATAGTTGTCCTGTGTGAGCACTCTCTGGGTCGCTATCTTTCCTTTTATTTTCTTTCCCCGGGATTTTAGATGAACCTCGGTCAATATCATCTCGACCTTTCTTCTCCGTGCATTATGGCGGTGCTCAATATCACGCCAGACTCTTTCTCAGATGGCGGCCGGTTCTTTGCGCAGAACGGCCAGTTGGATATACCGTTGGTCATGACCCGTGTGGAGGCGTTACTGGCTGGGGGTGCCAACATTATTGATGTTGGTGGTGAGTCTACTCGTCCAAATGCTACGCCGGTCTCTGTTAGCGAAGAGCTCAGTAGGGTTATACCTATTGTTGAGGCAATAAATGCTCGCTTTGATGTTCCCGTGTCGGTGGATACGAGTGCGCCAGAGGTTATTGCTGCTGCGGCCAGAGCCGGGGCTGCAATGATTAATGACGTGCGGGCATTGCAATGCCCGGGGGCCTTGGAGGCAGTGGCTATAGCGGGTCTTCCTGTATGCCTTATGCATATGTCGGGTGAGCCGCGAATGATGCAGAACAATCCTTGTTATCGGGATGTGGTGCAGGAGGTGGAGACATTTCTTCTGGCTAGGGTTAATGCTTGTGTCGCTGCCGGAATAACACCCGAGAATATTTTGTTAGACCCGGGGTTTGGCTTTGGTAAAACTCTGGAGCACAATTTGACATTGTTTCGTTCTTTGTCAGAGTTGAGGGCTCTGGGTTTTCCTTTGTTGGTGGGTGTGTCGCGAAAATCTATGATTGGAGCGATTCTGGATAAGCCGGTAGATCAACGTATGGTTGGTAGTGTCGCGCTCGCTATGCTGGCTGCCCAGCAGGGCGTTGGGATACTTCGTGTTCACGATGTTGCTGCTACGGCAGATGTATTGAAAATAATGAGAGCGGTTGAGGAAAGAAAGGATGGGTAGAAGCTTTTTTGGTACGGACGGAATTCGTGGGCGAGTGGGAACCAGCCCTATTACCGCAGATTTTGTACTCAAATTGGGTTGGGCGGCAGGTAAAGTCTTCAGTGAGAGAACTAAAGGCCGCAAGTTGATTTTAATGGGGAAAGACACGCGGGTGTCGGGCTATATGTTTGAGTCCGCGCTACAGGCTGGGCTTATAGCGGCTGGTGTTGATGTCGCGCTTCTCGGGCCCATGCCAACCCCGGCCATTGCCTATTTAACAAGAACCTTTCGTGCTCAGGCGGGAATTGTTATCAGTGCTTCACACAACCCCTATTACGACAATGGCATCAAATTCTTTGGTGGCGATGGGTTTAAATTGCCTGATGACGTGGAAGAGGCCATAGAGAGCTACCTCCAAAAGCCACTGGTTACAGAAGAGTCAAGCAAGTTAGGAAAGGCGCATCGAGTGACGGATGCTGTTGGGCGCTATATTGAATTTTGTAAGGGTACATTGCCCACCGGGAGTAATTTGGAAGGTCTGAAGATTGTCGTGGACTGTGCCAATGGAGCTACCTATCACACCGCGCCGAATGTTTTTCGAGAACTCGGTGCCGATGTGGTTGAGATGGCTGTGGAGCCGGATGGCTTTAATATTAATGAAGACTGTGGTTCAACCAAGCCTGCGCTGCTGCAAGATGCGGTGGTTAGAGAGGGGGCTGATATGGGTATTGCTCTCGACGGTGATGGCGACCGGGTTTTGTTTGTGGATCACAAAGGGCATACCGTCGATGGTGATGAGCTACTTTTTGTCATCGCCAAGCAGAGGCATCAGCAAGGGGGTTGCAGTGGGGTTGCCGGTACGTTGATGAGCAACTTCGGGATGGAGATAGCGCTGCGTGAATTAGGGATACCCTTTGTGCGCACCAATGTGGGTGACCGCTATGTCATTGAAGCGCTTCGTGAAAATAAATGGCAGCTTGGAGGCGAAAGTTCTGGGCATATTATCTGTAGCGATTTGACCACGACTGGAGATGGTGTGGTGGCGGCTCTTCAGGTGCTGAATGCCATGCGGGAAACGGGTGCGCCGCTTAATACGCTTAAGAAAGGGATGAAAAAATATCCGCAAAGTATGATAAATGTCCGTATCAAGAAAAAATTTAATCTCAGTGATTTTCCGGTAATTCAGCAGGCTGTGGCAGCAGCCGAAATGGAGTTGCAGGATAGTGGGCGTGTCTTGTTGAGGCCGTCTGGCACTGAGCCGCTGGTGAGGGTTATGGTAGAGGCCGAAGACGCCAGGTTGGTCAGTAAAGTGGTCCGCCAGGTGGCCGATGTGGTTCAGCGAGAAGTCGGTTAGGTTATTTGGTGGCAAGTTTAGATTGATGCCGGCTGGTGCTGGCGGTCGTTAGCAATGTGGGGCGGCGGCATTTTCCTGTCGTTTTACGTTTCTCGCTGGTTGTATGTTGCCCCTAACTCGGCTAAGATTGCGCCCCTTTTTCGGGGCCAGGAAAACCTTTATATGCGTCATCCTATGGTGGCAGGCAACTGGAAAATGAATGGCAGTCTAGCATCGATTGCCACGCTCGTTTCTGGTTTGCTTGAATCAAAAAGTGAGGCTGAGGTTGTTGTTTTTCCTCCCTATGTATATATACCTGCAGTAATTGCCGGGGTGGAGGGTTCTGCGATCTCCGTTGGTGCGCAGAACCTCTCTGAGCATAGTTTTGGCGCATATACTGGAGAGGTGTCCAGTGAGATGCTGAAAGAGGTTGGATGTCGATATGTCATTGTCGGTCACTCTGAGCGTCGCGCTGGTCAAGAAGGTGGTTGCGGAGAAAGTAATCATCAGGTTGCAGAAAAATTTGCTGCGGCTCAATCGGGCGGCTTGATACCAGTGCTTTGTGTTGGTGAAACTCTCGAGCAGCGAGAACAAGGTGAGACCTTGTCGGTAATTGCTGCACAGATTGATGCGGTTATAAGTGTTAGCGGTTTGGATGCAGTTTGCGAGGCGGTGATAGCTTATGAGCCAGTTTGGGCTATAGGCACCGGAAAAACAGCGAGTGCTGAGCAGGCGCAAAACGTGCATAAGGCGATTCGCCGGCAGTTAGGCGAATCCGGGAGTAA
>DFBC01000044.1 GCA_002367235.1 Cellvibrionales bacterium UBA3090 | reverse complement strand
CAACTACGAGAATTACTTGGCGACAAAGCAGACAAAATCAAAGTTATTTCCAAAATTGAAGATCAGGAAGGTGTTAAAAACATCAGCGAAATTGTCGACGTCTCCGACGGTGTCATGGTGGCACGTGGTGATCTCGGCGTAGAAATTGCCATCGAAAAATTACCGCGGGTACAACGAAGAATTATTCGCCTCTGCGCCCAGCGCGGCAAGCGCGTGATTGTCGCAACACACATGCTGGAATCCATGATCGAAAACCCGATACCGACTCGGGCAGAAGTAACCGATGTGGCCAACGCTGTCTACGAAGAAGCCGATGCCATTATGCTGTCTGGCGAGACAACCATCGGCAAGCACCCCGTAAAGTGCGTAGAGATACTCTCTCGAATTGCCAATTCCATTGAGCACAGCCCCGGCCTGCAATTTACCAAGGATTTGGAACTGAAAAATGATAAGGAAGAGATTGCCGCCGCCGCAGTGAAACTGGCTGAATCGATTAACGCCAAGGCTATTATCGTTCCCACCAGACGAGGCAGGATGGCCAACTACGTCACCAACTGCCACCCCCAAGCACCCATTATTTGTGCCTTTACCAACGACAGCCGAACTCGCCGTCAGCTGGTACTAAACCGCAACGTCTTGAGCTTCCGGATCAACTTCAGCGAGGATCCAGAGAAGACCCTCGCCACGGCGGCAAAAATCATGATAGATCGCCCAGAATTTTCCCCAGAAGATCGATTAGTCGTTATCTCTGATGCACTGGCCGGTTCCGGTATTGATGCCATCCAAATCAGACGGTTGGGCGACCTGCTGACCGTAGCCACAGAATAAACACAACCCTCGAACTCTAGACCTGCGAGTACCCATTGATGCTAAGAATACCTAACGCCTCATTGGTTACTCGCTGTACGCTTGCTATTTTTGTCAGCGTCATTGCGACCCTATCCACTACGCTCATTCATGCAGCGCCACGCCAAGCCACTGCGGGCACCCCTCCTGCCACCAATGTTATTTTATTTATCGGTGACGGTATGGATGAACATCAGATCACCATGGCACGCAATTATTTATACGATTCCGAGGGTATGTTTTCTATGGAGAAAATGCCCGTCAGGAGTTCGGTCAGGGTCAAGACACTACGTGAAGATAATCCCGATCATTTCCGATACGTGGCCGATAGTGCCAATACTGCCAGTACACTGGCCACTGGATTTTTTACCAGCAAGGGACGAATTTCTACCAGTGCGCATGGGGATGTCGATCAAAAAACCATCCTTGAAGATGCCCAGGCCCAACGCTATCGAACCGGACTGGTAACCACATCAAGCCTAACCGATGCCACACCGGCAGCTTTTGCCACCCATGCTGCTCACCGATACTGCCAAAGCGCCTCGGCCATGCATTTCGCCAACAGCGCCCTTGACAAGACCCAACAGTGCGCACGCGACTTAAAGAAAAATGGCGGCCCCGGATCCATCGCAGAACAACTCGCGGCCGCAGATATCGATGTGTTACTCGGCGGAGGTACAGATTTATTTAATCAACGCCTGGAAGTGGATGAATCGAACCACTCCACCATTCTGGACAAAGCACTGAGTCACGGTTATCAATTTCTAAGCACAAAAGAAGAGTCACAAACGGCTCACAGTAAAACCAGATTATTGGGGCTTTTTGCCCGGACACACCTCCCTGTTGAATGGCAAGGCGAGCATCATCGACGCGCCGAACTGATCAAAACCGACAACCAGGGCAAAGCGATTTTCCCTCGACCCTTTAGCTGTGAAAAAAACCCCGACCACAGAGACACACCTGAACTGGCTGAAATGACCAGTCGCGCCATACAGGCTCTATCTCAGAATAATGACAACGGGTTTTTTCTGATGGTTGAAGGTGCATCCATTGATAAGCAAGCTCACGAGCGGAACCCATGTGGTCAGATTGGCGAAATCCAAGCCTTCGACAAAGCGGTCTCTGTGGGTCGGCAGTTCGCAGCTCAACAGACCAATACGTTGATTATTGTTACTGCGGATCATGGGCATGCAGGGCAGGTTGTCCCCCTACCCGAAAGCTATCAGGCCTCCAGTAATGCACTAAAAATTGAGAGCTATCCAACGGGCTACTATGCCGTGTTAAAGACATTGTCTGGTGAGCTCATGGCCGTTAATTACGCGACTAACTCATCGCCTCACAGCCAGTGGGAAACGCACACGGGCATCAATGTGCCGGTGTTTATGGAAGGCCCGGGGCTAGAACATATACCCGTATTAACCGACCAGCGAGCGATCAATCAACTGATGCGCCGCCATCTAAAACTGCATTAACAACCGCGCAGTCCATCCAACTCAACGGCCCCGTCAATTTATCATCGATACGGGCAACCAGATCAGCTCAAAAAAACCTGATAGGCTGAATTGTTAGTCTCTTCTGTCCATGTATAACCCAAGTCATCCAGGAACCGAGCGACCTTGCCCCTCTCCTCTACAGGTACCTGCAACCCGGCCAAAACCCGGCCATAGGCCGCACCATGATTACGGTAGTGGAACATTGAGATATTCCAACGGCCCCCCAGTTTATTCAGGAAACCCATCAGCGCACCTGGGCGCTCGGGAAATTCAAAACTATAGACAGCCTCATCGGTCGCTTCAGTCGCTCGGCCGCCCACCATATGCCGGATATGTAATTTGGCGATTTCATTATCCGTCATATCAACCAGGGGGTACCCCTTGCCCTGAAGATCCTCCACCAAATTCGCTCGATCTTCATCGGATATGACTTGCACACCCACAAAGATATGCGCTTGAGAGATGTCGCCCATGCGGTAATTAAATTCCGTAATGCTGCGCTTGCTGAGTGCCGAACAGAACGTCTTAAAACTTCCCGCCTGCTCGGGGATAGTGACCGCCAAAATAGCCTCGCGCTTTTCACCAATTTCCGTGCGCTCGGAGATATAGCGCAACTTATCGAAATTGATGTTGGCGCCACTATCTACCGCCAGCAAAGTTTGTCCCGTTACACCGGTCCGCTCTACATACTTCTTTAAACCCGCCACACCCAAGGCACCCGAGGTTTCACAGATGGATCGGGTGTCATCAAAAATGTCCTTAATCGCCGCACTGATTTCATCGGCAGAAACCGTCACCACTTCATCGACCGTTTCTTTGAGTATCTTGAAGGTTTCCTTACCGATCTGAGCTACCGCAGTGCCATCGGCAAAAATACCCACATGTTTTAATCTAACTCTGCGACCCGCTTTCAGCGCCGCATCCAAACAAGCTGCATCATCCGGCTCTACGGCGATCACTTTAATATCAGGGCGCACGTATTTGATATAGGCAGCCATACCCGCACAGAGACCGCCGCCACCTACCGGAATAAATACTGCATCCAGCGGGCCGGAAACCTGCCGTAAAATTTCCATGGCGATGGTGCCCTGGCCAGCGATGACATCGGGGTCATCAAAGGGATGGATATACGTCATACCCTTTTCTACAACCAGTTTTTGAGCGTAATCTGACGCCTCGTCATAGGTGTCACCACGCAATACCACTTTGGCACCCCGAGCTTTTACCGCATTTACTTTAATTTGCGGCGTGGTACTGGGCATCACAATGGTCGCTTTCACGCCAAGTTTTTGTGCAGACAAGGCCAAGCCCTGCGCATGATTTCCCGCCGATGCCGCGACAACACCCTTGGCCAACTGCTCCTCGTTGAGACTCAACATCTTGTTATAGGCGCCGCGCAACTTGAATGAAAACACCGGCTGCAAATCCTCTCGCTTCAGCAATACTTCATTGCCAATACGTTCTGAAAGTTGAGCCGCCTTGTCGATAGGTGTTTCCACCACTAGGTCATAGATACGAGCGTTGAGAATTCGTTTTACATAACTTTCGGGCATTTTTATTCTAACTATTTGATTTAGCTGCTAAAGAGTAATAGTAAATATTCAACACCAGCAAAGCCAGCACTCATCCACATTATCTGTCCTTTCAGGCATTGATCCGTATAATAATCCATCTAATCAATCACTATCCGGTCACGACCTAACTGCCATGACTTCAGACAGAACCCTAAGCCCTCAAGACGCCCTCAAAAAAGCTGTAGCCCAGGCTGCCGTGGATTACACACTGAACAAGATCGATGACAAGAGCATCATCGGCATTGGCACTGGCTCCACAGCCAACTTTTTCATCGACTTACTGGCAGAGCACAAGGCAAAAATTGCAGGGACGGTTGCCAGCTCAGAAGCCTCTGCAAACAGACTGAAACAACACGGTATTCCCGTCTACGATCTAAACGCTGTTGATGAAGTCACGATCTATGTGGACGGTGCCGATGAATCTAATCCCCACCTGGAATTAATTAAAGGTGGCGGCGCAGCGCTGACTCGAGAAAAAATTACTGCGGCCGTGGCCAAAGAGTTTTTATGTATTGCCGATGGCTCCAAATGGGTGGATCATCTGGGTACCTTTCCACTTCCAGTCGAAGTGATCCCCATGGCACGCAGCCATGTGGCGAGAGAATTAGTGAAACTTGGAGGCGACCCGGTTTATCGACAAGGCGTGATAACCGATAACGGCAATGTCATTATCGATGTTCACCACCTACACCCCATCAGCCCGGCACGCGAACTGGAAGAAAAAATCAATAATATTACCGGCGTCGTGACGAATGGTTTATTTGCCCTAAGACCAGCCGATGTATTGATGCTAGGGACTGAGGACGGCGTAGAAACTATTTACGCAACCGATTAAGAATTCCCCAGGAAAAATCAGTCGGGCAAGCAATCTGCCCGACTTGTTATAACGTCATAGACTACAACTCATATCCTCACCACAGCACATGGGTGATTTAATTTTCCCATGACCATTTGGGCATTCCGAAATTTGCACTTTGCTGCCATCATCAAGCTCTAAGCTACCATCGACCAATGGGGCACCACACTTGCCACAAGTGGCATTCACACTCATTCCACATTTTTTACATTCATAAGTTGCCATTTGAGATTCCTTTAGAAGTTTTCCTAAAAAGCCAGTCTAAACCTAAACATTGGGTAAGCGTAAAAATTATAGATTATTTTTCTCATGTTGGGCCGAAGTGGAAAAACGTCAGTCGAGGCCATTAGCTTGTTAAGCCTTTTACTCCCGCGACCCCGTTTCCCAAAGATGGTTAACACAAAGTGTACTGCCTTTTACTTTCTTAAAATTACATTTTGACCACATACAATAGTGCTGGGTGAGACCACCACGATTTTCTATCATCTGCTCTTTTATAAGGCTTTCGCTATCAAATTCTTCCCAGTTTTCTCGGCTGGATATTTTTACTGCATAGCACGGTTGGTATTTAACACTCTCGTCTACCCTCCAAAGCTGATTACACTCTGGGCATGACATGAGCAGTGCCCAGTGACCAACATCTTGCTGGGTTAACCTGGACATAAAATCTGCATGTGTATTACTAATTTCAATTAACGCTGGCTGTTCTTTACAAGTACACATAATTTACCTGAAGACTTAACAAGTTGTTCAAAACCAAAGGTTTTACCTCACTTTGGCCATTTATCCCGGATCAACTAATACAAAGCGTCCAATTATTCCAAAATTAATTCAATCAAGGTCAAGTTCGCAGGCAGGACGTATATTTTGATCATCGGAACAATTAATAGGTTAGCGCCAGAAGCTACATCACTTCTAACGGTGGCTCGTTTAACGCAGCAAACTGTTCTCTGAGTTCCAGAATATGTTCACTCCAATAGCGAATAGTATTGAACCAGGGAAAGGCCATGGGAAACGCAGGATCCGTCCAACGCTTGGCGAGCCAGGCGGCATAATGAATGATTCTCAAGGTCCTGAGTGCTTCGACCAACTGCAACTCACGAGGGTGGAAATCGAAGAACTGGTTATAACCATCAACAATTTCTGACAACTGTGCGGTTTGCCGGTCGCGCCCACCCGACATAAGCATCCAGATATCCTGAACAGCTGGAGCCATTCGCGCATCGTCCAAATCCACAAAGTGGGCATTGTCGTCCCGCCACAGGATATTGCCGGAATGACAATCACCGTGAACTCGTATGTGCTCTATGTTTCCGGCATTGGCAATAGTTTCATCTACGGCCTGCATGACATCGTGAACCAAGGCATCGTAGGACGCTTTTAGCTCTCGAGGAATAAACTTTTCGCTGATAAGCGATGAGGCATCGTGACCAAAGGCCTGGCTATTCAGTGTAGGGCGATATTGAAAGGGACGCACAGCACCCACAGCATGCATTCGCCCCAGCAGTTTACCCAGCAAATAAAGGTTATCGAGATTATCCAGTTCCGGGCCGTGGCCACCCTTGCGAGGAAACAGGGCAAACTGAAAGCCCTGGTACTCAAACAGGCTTTTACCCGCTTTGTTCGCCATGGGCGCGACCACGGGCAATTCTTTTTCCGCCAACTCAAAACAGAATTGGTGTTCTTCGAGAATTTGCTCGGTGCTCCAACGGTTAGGGCGATAAAACTTGCCGATGATCGGCGTCTCATCCTCAATACCGATTTGGTAAACCCGATTTTCATAGCTGTTGAGAGGAAATAACCGCCCATCACTGATATGCCCCAGACTTTCCATGGCATCCAGAATAAAATCCGGGGTTAGCTTATCAAACGGATGTGTCGCAGGATCTGATGCCGCATTGGAATCACCCCCAGCGTTATCATCATCTCTGTCGGCCACATTACCGTTAATCATTTACCTTACTCACTGTTACTGATGGTGATTAGCGTCTGATTACGCTTCACAACGGGAATAACCACCACCAAGGCCAACACCCAGACGAGACCGGCAAGCATGTAGGGCAACACGTAACTGCCACCCACTACCAGTGAGCCGACGATGACAACACCGGCAATATTGCTGATGACCTGCATCGCTGCTATTAATGGTGTGTACTTACCAGAACTGTCGAGCTTGGCAGTTAAGCCCATGCCATAGGCAGCAGCAAAGTTCCAGGCCGCCCCCACCAGGCAAAATGCAAAAATCAGATTCAGTTGCTCTGGCCAAATCTGAAAGACCCCCATCACTAAGATAGTAGCGGCTATGCCCAAGGCGATGGCCATTGGTTTGGCATAACCGAAACGAACGCCCATAAAGGCTGCGATCAACGAACCTAGCCCACTGGTCAGCATTAACAGAATCATCACGTTCCCCCCCTCGGTTGCTGCGAAATCGAGGCGTGATGCGATGGGTTCTATTGAGTTGCGAACGGCGCTGCCTCCCACCAGAATCAGAAGCAGGACAAAGAGAGCGAGGTAAACGGCAAGTGGCTTTTGGACGCTCATGGCACTTTTAAGGCTGGCACGTTTACCATTCCTCGGCATCATTATACCCAGCAGTATCGAGACAACAGAAAAGCCTGAGACCGCGATAAGCGCCTCGTCAAAGGTCGTCCCTCTGGCGACCAATTGAGGCAACTGATAACCCACCACAGCCACTGCGGCCGTTTGAAACGTCAGCGCCAGCGCATAATTACGCGTGGGATTGGCCGTATCACCCAAACAGGCAATGGCTACGGCGTAACCTATACCGGCAAAAAATCCGGCCAATCCCTGGCAAACCAATAAAAAGGTAAAACCTGAGACAAACACCGGTAACAAAAAGGCCAGCAGGCTCATAAACCCGCTGATAAAGATCAGTCGCTGCCAATGGGCAATGCGAATAAACAATATGGAGAGTATCGCGGCCAGGGCGACGCCACCCAGAAAAAGCCCACCGAGCAGCCACACTTGTGATTCCACCAAGCTCAGGTCTTTGACTGCGAGCCCCAGCATCAATGGCATATTGATGAAGTACATCATGGAACACACGCTAATCAACATAGCGGCTAAACGAACGGGAATGCTGTTTACATTCACGCGCTTCTTTTCAAACAGTATTGAAGACATCTCCTGAACCTATAAACCTTGTTGTAAAAATATGTTGTAGAAGTAACTCGCCATAGAAAGGTGCGTACTTTGATGGCAGGTCGCCAAAATGTCCAGATTGATCTCGAGAAGCAATGTCATCTATTTGTCATAAAACCTCCATTGTTATGACACATTCACGAGTTATCTTGCCTCACAAGACAAAGAGAAATGAAAAAACAGATGAGAGAAACAATGAAAAAAACACAAAAGACAAACGACAAGACGACTCAAATGAATAGCATGGCGCCCATAGAAACGCTAATGAAGCAGCAGTCTAATAACTTCTATGTGGAAAGAGATGATGCCGGACAGCTAACCTACCACTGGATTGATACACGAGTGGAAATGCTCTCCAGCACTAAGTTATGGAATATTTTGGGTAATTTTGAAACGCCGAACTCTGATTTGGACCAAGCCTTTGCCGAGGCAATTACCAATGAACTTATCAACCGAAGTGACTTTTTTGACAGCAAGCCAATGCCTGTTTCACATTAAGCCCCTGCGTTAAGGTACCTTACCGAAAAATACCCTACTAATAACCACCCTGATGACCGAGTCTGCCCCCTACCGGGTAACCTCGGTGTGCCCATCTTCTACAAACTCAAACCGCCTCGTGGTTTTACCCTCGTACTCGATCATTTCACTGAACATTGATAGGGGCCGTACCCAAGTGCTTCGATCACCATAGAGTGTACGATAGACCACGTAGTCCTCTTCGGTTTCACTATGCCGGGCTAACTCAATCACCTCGTACAGCTGTCCCTTGAAGTGTTTATAGATTCCTTTTTTAATCATTGGTGATTTGAACCTGTATAAGTATTAATAAAGAGTACGTTGTAAGCATATAAACTGAATGCCATCATGGCTAATTTTTTATCTGAATAGCAGGTATACCAACATGGGCCGCTACCTCGATGATTTTAAGATCGGCGAGATATTTCAAGCAGAGAGCTTCACTCTGGATGAAAAGCAAATACTGGAATTCGCTTTAAGCTATGACCCACAGCCCTTTCACACAGATGTCGCCGCAGCAAAAGACGGGCCGTATGGTGGACTGATAGGCAGTGGCTTTCAAACATTAAATTTATGTTTTTGTCGGATAGTTCAATCGGGCGTATTTGACACCGTCAGTATGGGGGGGCCTGGCATTGAAGAGGTTAAGTTTTTAATGCCTGTTCGCCCCGGTGACACCATACATACCGAGGCAGAAATCCTTTCGATAAAGCCATCCAGAACCAAACCCGACCGAGGCATTATGCGTGTTCAGTACCGAGGCTATAACCAGCAAGACAACGAGGTAATCAGTTTTATCACTATTATGCTGGGTAAACGCAATACCACGGTATAGCAATATGCCGTAGCGTTGGTTCCCCAGCGCTATCGAGCCACCACCGTCGTGGTCACGGCAACCACATCCACCAGTTCGAGTGTTAGTTCATCGCCGGGAGACAGGGGTCCCACACCAGCGGGTGTACCGGTTAACACGATATCGCCTGGCATCAAGGTAAAGAATTTTGAGATATAAGCAATCAGCGCCAATACAGGGGTAATCATATGACTGGTATTAGAGGCCTGCTTAACTTCGCCGTTTAGCGTGAGCCGCAACTCAAGATTTTGTAAGTCACCGACTTGGGAGCGATCCACAAACGCAGAGGCGGGACAGGCACCGTCGAAGCCTTTAGCTTTATCCCATGGAAGCCCTTTTTGTTTGAATTGCGACTGCAAGTCCCTAAGGGTAAGGTCAAGCGCCACACCGACACCAATAATCGCCTCGGCAGCTTCGGCTTCTGTGCAATCTGCCAGCTGCTCTCCAATCAAGATCGACATTTCTCCTTCGTGGTGACAGGAACCAAATTCAACCGGGATGGCCACGGGTGCTTCCAGGGGCACCAGCGCGCTGGATGGCTTGAGAAAGATCACGGGCTCACTGGCCACCTGACTGTTCATCTCTTTAATATGATCGCTGTAGTTTAGCCCGACACAGACGACCTTACCGGCAGGTATTTGTTGGGAACCACCACCGGCAAAGTGAATACAGTGATCAAAATAGCGCATTATCGAGCTCCTTGCCGTCGTTGAGGGCCAGCCAACCTTTGACAATTCGGTAGATATACCAAAGGCCAACGGCACCAAGAATGAGGAAGCCGATCAAAACAATCGCCAGCAACCAACCGAGAATGACACCGATCAAGGCATACCAAAAGGTTTTAATCTGCCAAGCAAAGTGAGAGTCAAGATAGGTTCCCTTTACCTCGTCCCTCTTGAGGTAGTTAAGAATCAATCCGGCAATGGCCGTCACACCGACCACTAGGCTGATCGCCTGCAGGATATACACCAACTGAGTCAGGTTCTTCAGATTATCGTTGACGCCGGTATTGGGTGCCGTACCAAGCTGCTGCTCGACCTCAGCACGCTGAACATCCGACGCTGAAGATTCAGATTTCGGTGTTTCTTCACTCATTTCTCGATCCTGTCTTAGCTCTCACTTGTCTTAGCTCTCAAAAGTCCCTATGAGTCAGCAAGATCAACCAGCTTGCCCGGGTTCATAATACCGTTCGGATCAAATACCCGCTTTATCTGGCGCATTAACTGAAGCTCTGTTTCAGTACGAGTGTAGCCCAGGTAGTCCTTCTTCAATAGTCCAACCCCGTGCTCGGCGGAAACACTACCATTAAATGCCTGAATCAAGGCTGCCACCTGCTTACTCACACCACCGCAACGCTCGGTAAATGCCTCGACTGACAGATCATCGGGTTTCAAAATATTCAGGTGGATATTGCCATCACCAATATGGCCAAACCAGACTATTTCAAAATCCGGATATTGCTCCGCCACCAGCACATCGACTTTCTCGATGAACGCAGGCATTTGGGACACACTGACACTGATATCGTTTTTGTAAGGCTTCCACTGTGAAAGGGTTTCGGAAAGATCTTCACGCAGCTTCCACAGGTTTTCTGCCTGGGAAAGGCTCTGGCTAATTGCGCCATCTTCGACCCAACCTTCTTCCATACAGGTTTCAAACAGCTCCATGGCACGCTCAAGGTCAGCCTCGGACGATTGCTCAAATTCAATCAGAGCATAGAAGGGTGATACCGTTTCAAAAGGTGCCGGCACTTCACTGTGGGCGATCACCTTCTCCATGCCATTGTGAGAAAAGAATTCAAATGCTGTGAGATCCATACCTTCATTAAAGGTTTTCAGCACACCCATAATACTGGGGAAATCCACAACACCCAGCACCAGCACACTCGACTCGGGCGCCTTGCGGGTCAACCGTATAGAGGCCTCGGTGATAATCCCAAGGATCCCCTCTGAACCAATAAACAGGTGGCGAAAATCCAAACCGGTATTGTTTTTTACCAGCCCATGGTTCAACTCTAAAATATTTCCGCTGCCATCGACCACCTTCAGGCCCATCACCCAATCGCGGGTCATACCATAGCGAATCACATTAATCCCGCCAGCATTGGTCGCAATATTGCCGCCAATTTGGCTGGAGCCGGCGGAGGCAAAATCAACGGGGTAAAACAACCCCTGCTCCTCGGCAAACTCCTGTAATTGCTGAGTAACCATCCCTGCTTCTACCGTAACGATGCGGTCGACCTCATTAAATTCCACCACCTTTTTCATGCGATCCATGACAATGACTATTTCGCCATTGATGGCTACTGCACCACCACTCAACCCGGTGCGCCCACCAGAGGGCACTACGGCTAGGTTTTCAGTGTTGGCCAGCTGCACGATTGACTGCACTTCTTCGGTGCTACCGGGCAGTACGACAACACCGGGTGCGGGCTGCCAAATAGTGGTGCGATCAACTCCATACTGCTGGAAAGCCCCATCGTCCGTCAGCACTCGCTGATCGCCCACAATGTCGCGCAACTTTTCAATAGTGGCATCGGAAATTGCCATCTTAAACATCTCCAAAAAAGGCAGTTATCAAGGGGCGTGCATGTTATCATAGCCGCCCTTTTTTTTAGATAGCCAAAACGGCAGTTATAGCCATTACCTCCAGCCATAGTTCT
>DFBC01000018.1 GCA_002367235.1 Cellvibrionales bacterium UBA3090 | reverse complement strand
CAAACGCTTCGAGCTAACCCGGTTAATATTCGTTTAGAAGGGCATGCGGATGAACGTGGTACCCGTGAGTACAACATGGCTCTGGGTGAGCGTCGTGCTAATTCAGCGAGAGACTTTCTGGTTCAGGAAGGCGTGAATGGATCATTGATTGAAGTGATCAGTTACGGCGAAGAAAGCCCTGCGTCGCTGGGTAGTAATGACGCTTCTTGGGCAATGAACCGCCGTGTCGAACTTAAATAGGTCGCGTGGTCTGGCTTTTTGAGCACTCGTCCGGCTATGGAAACATTGCCGGACGTTTTTCATCGACAGGATGGATTGTTATCCTTCAGACTCTTAATCAGTCTTTGGGTTTAAACAATTTTCGGGTTTGATTAGCCCGGTTTAATAGGGTGTTTTTTCACATGCGTGTTCACGCTGCTTTGTTGGTTCTGGTATTACCTTTCTCTTTTTCAATCCAGGCTGCGGCTCCGGTGGTCGATATAGGTAACTCACCGACACCATCGACTCAGGCCGCGACGACACAGGCGCAGCGCTCTCCGGTTGCTACCCCTCTGGAGCCCATTTCAGTTGCGAGCGGTGATGTGCACTATCAATTGCAGCTTTTACAGGATGAAGTGAGAACCCTGAGAGGCATGGTCGAAGAGCTCAATAATGAGGTTGGCCGATTAAAATCTCAACAAATGGACGATTATATGGATCTTGATCGTCGTCTTAGTAAGTCGACGTCGGCGCCTGATAGTATTAAAAGTTCGATAAAACCACCGGTTAGTCAACCCGTGGATAATAAGCTAGGTGGTGCTAATACCGATGGATCGCGAGCTAAATCAACGCCTGCGGCGGTTGGCTCAGCGGAAGAGACCGAGCATTACAGTAATGCCTATAACCAGTTAAAAGCGGGCAATGTTGCCGAAGCTATCACCCTGTTTAAGGCGCACTATTCAAAGTATCCTAACGGGAAGTATGTGGCTAATTCTCACTATTGGTTAGGTGAAATCTATGTGTTGCAGAACCAGCTGGAAAACGCTCGAAAGTCCTTTTCCATGGTGGTGGATAATTATCCGGCCCATCGAAAGGCCTCGGATGCAACATTCAAGTTAGGTCAGGTTTATCATTTGTTAGGCAATAAAGCTAAAGCCAAGGTGCTGCTTGAAAAGGCTGCGAGCGGTAATGACAATGCAGCGAGATTGGCTCGTAATTATCTAAATGAAAATTTCTAGTTGTAAACTCACGCGGTAATTCAGCCCAAAAGACCTTATTTTCGGTTAAAATGCGGCTGGTTTCTCTGCCCAGCCTTTTTCTATGGATCAATCAACTCTTCGCATTACTGAAATCTTTTACTCCCTTCAGGGGGAGTCATCAACTGTGGGTCATCCTACGGTGTTCGTACGCCTTACAGGTTGTCCATTGCGTTGTCATTATTGTGATACTGAATATGCTTTTTATGGCGGAGAGCGGAAATCGTTAAGTGAGATCCTCGATAAAGTAGCAAGTTATAAACCTCGTCGAGTGTGTGTCACTGGTGGAGAACCTCTGGCACAGAAAGCCTGTATTCCATTATTGCAATCTCTTTGTGATCAGGGTTACCAGGTCTCATTAGAAACGGCTGGAGCGTTGTCCGTTGCAGATGTAGATCCGAGGGTGATGAAGGTGGTTGATTTCAAAACGCCAGCTTCAGGCGAAGTTAAACGTAATCTCTATGGAAATGTGGAATACCTTAATCTTGGTGATGAGGTAAAGTTTGTTATCTGTAATCGACAGGATTACGAATGGGCTCGGTTGAAAATTGATGAGCTCGGGTTAGCCGAGAGAGTAGATAATATTTTGTTTTCCCCCAGTACCGGTCAATTAGATGCAACAGAATTGGCCGACTGGATTCTGGCAGATAATTTACCGGTGCGGTTTCAACTACAGCTTCATAAGATATTGTGGAGCGATGAGCCGGGGCATTAATTGGTTATGAACGATATGGATAAAAAAGCCGTAGTATTGGTCTCGGGCGGTCTGGATTCCACGACAGTATTGGCAATGGCCATCCAGCAGGGGTTTACCTGTTATGCCTTAAGCTTTGATTATGGTCAGCGTGCGCATGCTGAATTAGCCGCAGCCAAAAATTGTGCAAAATTATTAGGTGCCAAGGAGCATAAGGTTGTCGCTCTGGATCTAAGAACAATTGGTGGTTCGGCGCTAACGGATGACAATATCGACGTTCCAGAGGCTCAGACGCTGGGGATACCCGTAACCTATGTTCCCGCCCGCAATACCGTTTTTTTATCCATTGCTCTCGGATGGGCCGAGGTGTTGGGTGCTCAAGATATTTTTATTGGGGTAAATGCCGTCGATTATTCTGGCTATCCCGATTGCCGAATTGAATATATTGAAGCGTTTGAAAAAATGGCTAACCTCGCGACCAAGTCGGGAGTTGAGGGGAATTATTTGCGTATCAATAAGCCGCTGATTAATTTGACAAAGGCCGATATTATTCGTCAGGGTGCGGCAATTGGGGTTGATTACGCTCAGACCGTATCCTGCTATCAGGCAACAGAGGACGGTTTAGCTTGTGGTAAGTGCGATAGTTGCAGGCTCAGAAAGCTCGGTTTTGAGCAAGCCGGTATTGAAGATTCTACGCGTTATATTTCTGCTTAATTAACACTTGATTTTTCATCTCCTATCAGTAAGATATGCGCCTCTTCTGAGGGTCGTTAGCTCAGTTGGTAGAGCAGTTGGCTTTTAACCAATTGGTCGCTGGTTCGAATCCAGCACGACCCACCATTTATAAAAAAACCGCCTTTTTAGGCGGTTTTTTTATGCTCGTTATATGGGTATTCCAGATACTAATGTATCTATTACGGGTTATCGGCTTGACAGGGCAGGTGTGGTAAAATGCGCTCATCACATATTGCCAAACACGTTTTATGAATCAGTCCCCCAAGTTGCAAATAGCAGAAGAGTCTACTCATCAACAGCTGGTCGAGAGTTATCTGGATCAGATTCATGATGAGCCAAAGTATACGCATGAAGAAGAAGTGACGTATAAGTCTCGAATTAAACAGCTCCTGACAGAGAAAAATGCTGTCATTGTGGCGCATTACTATACCGACCCGATTATTCAGCAATTGGCTGAAGAGACGGGTGGTATTGTGTCCGATTCTCTTGAAATGGCCCGGTTTGGTAACAGTCACTCCGCTTCTACACTACTGGTCGCTGGTGTGAAATTTATGGGTGAAACGGCGAAGATTCTTACACCGGAAAAAACCGTGTTGATGCCGACGCTCGAGGCTACCTGCTCTCTGGATATCGGTTGTCCTGTCGATGAATTTAGTGCGTTCTGCGACCAGCATCCCGATCGTACGGTTGTGGTTTATGCGAATACATCGGCGGCGGTAAAGGCTCGTGCCGATTGGGTGGTGACGTCCAGTATTGCTCTGGATGTGGTGGACTATCTTGATAGTTGTGGCGAGAAAATTTTGTGGGCTCCCGATAAGTACCTCGGTAGTTACGTACAGAAAAAAACAGGTGCCGATATGCTGTTGTGGGATGGCAGCTGTATTGTTCATGAGGAATTTAAGTCGCGCGGAGTGACTTATCTCAAGTCGATTTATCCAGACGCGGCAGTGCTGGTTCATCCTGAGTCACCTGACGCCATGGTGGAAATTGCCGATGCTGTTGGCTCCACCTCGCAGTTGATCAAGGCGGCTCAGACGCTACCTAACAAGCAAATGATTGTGGCGACAGATAGCGGTATCTTCTACAAGATGCAGCAGGCAGCACCCGATAAAGAGCTGATAATTGCGCCCACAGCCGGCGAGGGTGCAACTTGCCGAAGTTGTGCTAGTTGTCCTTGGATGGGAATGAACAATCTGAAAAATTTGATGGAATCATTGGAACAGGGCAGCAATGAAATCCATGTTGTCCCGGCGATTGGTGAGCAAGCCATGGTCTCTCTTCAGAGAATGTTGGAGTTTAGAGAGCTGCAATTATCGGCTGAAGCAAGTTAGCTATTAGCTTTTTAGAAGTCTTCCATTTTCTTCTCAAGAGCTGCTAGGTCTCTCAATTGTTGGTCTATGATGGCGGTTTGTTTGAAGTCGTGGGTCAACAGTTTTCGAGCGTAACCAAGCTGTTCACGCGCCCGGTCAAATACACCATTCAAAATAAAATATTCAGCTCGCGCTTTGTGTACTCCAGAAATATTGCCTGCCAGTCCTCGCACTTCGGCAAGCTGGAACCAAACATAAGGTGTGTTCGGTCGGCTAATGCTGAGCGCTTCTAAAACGAGCTCGGATTCATGGAAGCGGTTTGCCTTAAGGTAGGTTTCTGCCAGCGAGATCTCAAGGGGGTAACTGTCAGAATGGTACTTTAGAAGACTTTTGGTCTTATCAATAGCGAGTTCGAACTCTTCTTCTTCACGTGTTATTTCGATATCGGCCAGTTGGTAGGCTAGCCTGTTGGGTGATCGCTTGATGAGCTGTCTGAGATGCTTGCGGGCTATTTGATAATCCCCTAGTGCTGTATGCGTTAACACCAATCCGTATTCTGCAGCTTCCCGATTTAAACTACTGCCGGATAATTCGCTTTCAAAGCGGTTGAGTGAGACGCTGGGGTTGTTGTCGATAGCAATTAACGCTCGAGTCCGCATCAGATGGTATTCGATATTGTCCAGGTATTGTTTTTGTGGATACTGGCTGGCGCGGTTTTTGGCATCGGCCACTCGGTTTTCAGTGAGTGGGTGGGTAAGTAAAAATTCGGGTGGCTTGCTGCCAGTGTAGCGAGTTGCCTGTAACATTTGTTCAAACATGCCTGGCATTGCGTTGGGGTCCATTCCCGCCGCACTAAGGGTCTGTATGCCTAGGCGGTCAGCTTCTTGCTCATTTTGTCTGCTATACCGAAGCGCGCTACCCCGACTTGCGGCCTGGGTGGCAGTTAATGCGGCCAGGCCGGCATCGCCACCGACGGTGGCAGCCAATACCAGGCTGGTCAGCATGCCTGCCAGCGTGGCCGTGGTGTTTCTTTTCTGTTCTTCTACTCTGCGGGCAAAATGCCGTTGACTTAAGTGAGCCAGTTCGTGGGCTAAAACAGAGGCGAGTTGGTGTTCAGATTTTGCATATCGGAAAAGGCCCGTGTGCACGCCAATAATGCCACCAGGTACGGCAAATGCGTTCATGGAGCGGTTGTTTATCGCGATTAACTCAAGCCTGCGGTCATTCAGCTCACTTTCGGTGGCCAGTTTGTACAGAAGTTGTTCTAGGTAACTCTTGAGTAACGGATCCTGGTGTTCGTGAATTCGGCTGCGGTACGCTCGAAGCCAGGCTCGGCCTAGTTCGTGTTCCTGTTGTTGGGAAATAATACTGGAGCTGGTGTCGCCCAGTGATGGGAGCTCAATGTTAGCGCTGTGGGCTGGTGCTATAAGCGCAGTAACAGCCAAGGTAGTTAAGGCTAAGCGATTAAGAGATTTAGACAACACGATAAGGTGGTTCCTTGGAATGCAGAATCCTGAGTATTTCTCAGATAGTAACGTAACTCTATGACTGAATTCATGTGTATTAGTGCATTTTCGATTTAAAAACGTTTTGCCCCCTAAAACGTTGACGGCTGTTCTTGATGCGTTGGCACTGATTCCGTAACCTGTTCCCTCAAGGTATTAATGCCTATATTGGAAAAAGCTATGTGGAAAGTACTTGGAAGTTGGGTAAACCGCTACTTTGGCGAAGAGGAGGCCGTGTTGCTGGCTATCCTACTGGTGGTTGCTCTTATAGTTGTGGTGACGATGGGCGAGATTGTAGCGCCCTTTATTGCGGCACTTATTTTTGCTTTTCTTCTTCAGGGTGGCGTTAACCGACTGGCAAAATGGAGGGTGCCACGGTTGGTGGCAGTAACGTTGGTGTTTCTCTTTTTTGTCGGCGTATTTCTAGCGATTTTAATCATCGTCTTTCCTTTGGTCGGTCGTCAGACAGCTAATCTGGCTGGTGAAGTCCCTGCCATGGTTAAGCATTGGCAAAGTGTCTTGTTGTTGCTTCCCGATCAGTACCCACACCTGATATCTGAAGCTCAGCTGAAGGATTTATTGTCACAGGCATCCCGAGAAGTGGGGGGCATGGCAGAACGTTTGGTGAGCTTTTCTGTGAGCACTTTTCCAAGTGTCGTCGCTATGATGGTGTATTTGGTGTTGGTGCCGCTGCTGGTTTTTTTCATGCTAAAAGACAAGGATGAATTATTGGAAATATTGTCGACTCTGCTGCCCCATGAGCGTCCCGTGATGTGGCAAATTTGGCATGAAATGAATGTGCAAATGGCCAATTATGTGCGAGGCAAAGCGATTGAGATACTGGCCGTGGGTTCAGCCAGTTACATTGCGTTTTTAATTATGGGGCTAAATTATGCGGCGTTGCTCGCCTTGTTGGTCGGGTTGTCGGTCGTTATTCCCTACATAGGTGCGGTGGTCGTGACTATTCCTGTAACCGTTGTGGCCTATTTTCAATGGGGCTGGGGTGGCGACCTGTTTTGGCTGGTGATAGTTTACGGCGTTATTCAGGGCTTGGATGGTAATGTGCTAGTGCCCCTGTTGTTTTCCGAAGCGGTGAACCTGCACCCTATTGCTATTATTTTGGCGGTGCTATTTTTTGGTGGCCTGTGGGGATTCTGGGGGGTGTTTTTTGCCATTCCGTTGGCGACGTTGGTAAAAGCACTTTATAACGCATGGCCGAGAACTGATTCAGGGGTTTCGGTGTCCGAGTGATTCGAGAAATTATATTCCATCGACAAACCGTATATTACCAACAGTGAACGGAGTCCCATGAAAAGAGTATCTGTAGCATTTGTTTATTTGTTCATTATTGTCCTTGGTAGTAGCCAGGCATTAGCTGGGCGACCATGTCATGACAACCAGGCGCAGAGTAAGTCGGTTGAGATTGCAAAGAGTGATAATGATTCTTCAGAATATCGTTATCTGCAATTGTCGAATCAACTGCAAGTACTGTTAGTCTCTGATGAGAAGGCCGATAAGGCTGCAGCGGCTTTGGATGTCTTTGTGGGTAGTTCAAATGATCCTGTAGACCGCCAGGGCTTGGCGCATTTCCTTGAGCATATGTTGTTTTTGGGGACAGATCAGTACCCCCTTCCCGATGAGTACCAAGCGTTTATCAGTCAACATGGTGGGCAGCATAATGCCTACACATCGTTTGAGCACACCAACTATTTCTTTGATATCGACCCGGCAAAATTTGAGCCTGCGCTAGATCGCTTCGCTCGTTTTTTTGTTGCCCCCTTGTTCAATGCTGAATACGTAGAGCGTGAAAAAAATGCGGTGCATTCTGAGTACAAGGCGAGAATAAAAAATGACTACCGCCGGCAGTTGAATGTGTTTAGCGAGGTGGTTAATCCGGCACATCCTGCATCAAAATTTAGTGTCGGTAACTTGGATACTCTGGCAGATACAGACAGTAGCCTGGTGCGAGATGATCTGCTCAAATTTTATGGGCAGCATTACTCTGCCAATCGAATGACTCTGGTGGTCTTGGCGCCCAATTCTCTGGATGAGCTTGAGTCGATGGTGACGTCACGATTCGAGGCAGTGGACAACAAAAATGCTGAGCAGCCTGTTCATGGCCAGCCGCTCTTTGAACAGGGGCGGTTGCCTCTGTTGTTATCGCTGCAGCCTGTTCAGGAGTTGAGGGAATTGTCTGTCACAATCCCCTTGCCCGCTGTTTATAAATATTATCGACAAAAGCCCCTCTCCTATCTAGGCAATCTCATTGGTCACGAGGGGGCGGGTAGCTTGCTGTCATTACTGAAGGCACAAGGTTGGGTGGAATCATTGCGTGCCGGTGAGGGGATTGCTGACCGAAGTGGAAGCTCTTTTGATGTCACGGTAGGTCTAACCTCGGATGGCTTCTCGCACTGGCAGCAGGTGCTTGAGCTTATTTTTCAGGAAATAGCGCTGGTTTCTGAGAAGGGGGTTGCCGAGTGGAGGCACAAGGAGCAGGGCGCTTTGGCAGAGATTCAGTTTCGACACAATGAACTGAGTGAGCCTGTTCACCGGGTGAGCCAGTTGGCTAATCAGCTACATAAATACCCTTATCAGGATGTGATGAAGGGCCCTTATCGAATGGATATTTATGATTCGATCCTGATTGACGATATGTTGGCTTTGATGAAGCCAGAAAATGCTTTGGTCACGCTAATGGCGCCAGAGGTGAAAACCGATAAAGTTTCGTCGCTCTACCAAGTGCCTTATAGCGTCACAAAGTTACCTGCCAAGTTACCAAAAGCTTCTCTGGTTGACGCTAGAGAAAAGCTTAAGCTTCCGCGGGTCAATAATTTTGTGCCGGAAAGTTTTTCACTCAATCATCCCGGTAAGGTGGGTGAGCCAGGGGTTCCAGATCTGCTTGTAGATAAGCCGGGTTATCGGCTCTGGAGCTACTCTGATCGTTACTATCAGGTGCCAAAAGCTCAGTTTTATGTGGCCGTGAAAACACCCGCAGTTTCTGATGTCAGGTCAGCGGCAATGACCGACCTGTATTTGCGCCTTGTTCAGGAAACACTGAGTGAATCCAGCTATGCGGCTGCGCTGGCTGGGCTTGGCTATAGTATTAATCGCCGCCCAGATGGTCTTGGTTTTGTTGTCAGTGGTTTTGATAACAAATTGCCCCTGTTGGTGGACTCGGTGGTCGAGGCCTTGTTGGTACCCACCGTTTCTGATGAGCTTGTCGAGCGTCTTAAAGCTGAGCTGATTAGGAACTGGCAAAACAGTAGTAAAGATACGCCATACAAACAACTGATGCGTGAAACAGGGGTGTTACTTAGCATCACAGCTTGGCAGCCAAAGGCTCTGGCTGGTGCGCTGGAAGAATTTGATCTGGCGGCATTCAATCAATTTGTTGGCGGTCTGTTCGACGGCGCATCACTTGAAATACTGGCCAGTGGTAATTTGGCTCAATCTGATGTGGAAAAACTGGCCAAGTCTGTTTCAGGGAAGCTGATACAGGGTAAACCAGAGGCCTGGACTAAACGTGGGGTGCTAAGTGTTTCTTCGGGAGAAAAAATTCATATTCCCATGTCGATCGACCATAAGGATTCCGCCATTCTCCGCTATTACCAAGGGCGGACGGATGGTCTTGAAGATACTGCGAAAATAATGCTTTTGCGGCAATTGATGAAGTCTGAATTCTTTCATCAGTTGAGAACGGAGCAGCAACTTGGTTACGTTGTAGCGATTGTTGATCAGATGATTTCTCGGGTCCCCGGTTTTGGTCTGCTAGTGCAGTCGCCTAATGTTCAGGTTCCCCAGTTGGAGCAAGCTATAGATCAGTTTTTGGTCGATTTTAGTCAGCAGCTCCAGATGATGCCGAAAGAAGTGTTTGAGCGGCACCGTAAGGCCGTCTTGACCCGGTTGAAAGAGAAACCTAAAAGTTTGGCCGAGCAGTCCTCGAGGTTTTGGTCGAGTATCGATCTGCGCGATTACGACTTTACCCAGAGAGAGAAGCTGATTGATGCGGTCTCATTGCTTTCTCTGGGGCAGTTACAGGATAGTTACGACGACCTGATTTCAAAATCTGGTTATTCGTTGCAGCTGGATGGTACTGATGGCTCTGCAATGAATCCGGAAGAGCTTGCCGGTGGGCGCAAGGTTTTTTATCTTCCGGGTAAAAATATGTAATAAAACTATATTTTAGAAAAATATAAATAAACTACTGTTAATCAAATACTTATAATTTATATGTGGTGGTTTATGTAAAAATTAAAGAATATTTCAGTGGTTTTTTGGTTGAAGTTACAGTATTTGTGTAGTTATACTACAACCTGTAGCTGGGGCCTCCGTGTGTAAAAATCGTAATCCTAGGGATGATCTATACTTCTCGAGTGGCTCCTTGTAGATAACTAAAAATAAGTATTAGAGGGTATAGGGTATGCATAAAGATACGGATCCCGTGGAAACCGAAGAATGGCTTGAGTCGCTGGATTCTGTATTAAAGTATCAAGGGGAAGCGAGAACGGCATTTCTGTTGCAGAAGTTGCTGGATCGGGCAACGGCTACCGGAGTCGGTATGCCAAATGCCATCACCTCTCCCTACCGAAACACCATACCTCCCACCCGCGAAAAACGTATGCCAGGCGATTTGTTCATGGAGCGGCGCATCCGTTCCATCATTCGCTGGAATGCGCTGGCTATGGTTATGAGGGCGAATAAAGACCCGGACGAAGGTATCGGTGGTCACATCGCGTCCTTTGCATCTTCTGCCACACTTTATGACATTGGTTTTAATTATTTCTTTCGCGGCGACGAGGGTGACACTCGTGGTGATTTAATTTATTTTCAAGGTCATAGTGCACCGGGCATTTATGCCCGCTCTTATCTTGAGCGCCGTTTTGACGAAGAAGATTTGGATAATTACCGTCGAGAAGTGGGTGGTAAAGGGCTTTCTTCTTATCCCCACCCTTGGCTGATGCCAGACTACTGGCAGTTTCCTACTGTATCTATGGGCTTGGGTCCTCTACAGGCAATCTATCAGGCTCACGTAATGCGCTATCTTTCCGCCCGTGAATTAGTGCCTAGGGGTGATCGTAAAGTTTGGGCCTTCTTGGGCGACGGTGAGTGCGATGAGCCAGAAACATTGGGCGCTATTTCCCTTGCGGGCCGTGAAAATCTTGAAAACCTCGTCTTTGTGGTGAACTGTAACCTGCAGCGACTGGATGGCCCTGTGCGTGGCAACGGAAAAATTATCCAGGAGCTCGAAGGTGTATTTCGTGGCGCTGGCTGGAATGTCATCAAGGTGGTGTGGGGACGTTTGTGGGATCCATTACTGGCAAAAGATAAGAATGGATTGCTGCAGAAGCGCATGGACGAAGCCTGTGATGGCGATTATCAAAACTATAAGCACAATGGTGGTGCTTATACGAGGGAGCATTTCTTTGGTTCATCTCCCGAGCTGAAAGAGTTGGTTGCCGATTTAAGTGATAAGGACATCATGTACCTTAATCGGGGAGGTCATGACCCCTATAAGGTTTATGCCGCATACGCAGAAGCTATGGCGCACAAAGGCCAGCCTACCGTTATTCTGGCTAAAACAGTGAAGGGCTATGGTATGGGGTTGGGTGCCGGTGAGGCAGC
Source organism: Cellvibrionales bacterium UBA3090 (assembly GCA_002367235.1). Classification (GTDB taxonomy): domain Bacteria; phylum Pseudomonadota; class Gammaproteobacteria; order Pseudomonadales; family Porticoccaceae; genus Porticoccus. The sequence continues at coordinate 4,953 of DFBC01000018.1, read as the reverse complement.
TAATGATACCCACTCCATCAAGAAGCTTGATTTAGAAAGTCTTAAGCATTTTAGGGATCGTTTCGGTATTCCTGTGGCCGATGATCAGCTTGCCGAAGTGCCGTATTACCGTCCACCTGAAGATAGTCCGGAAATGGCTTATATGAATAAGCGCAGGTCATCTTTGGGTGGGCCGTTGCCTTCCCGTCGCGCTAGTTTTGAGCCACTTGAAATCATGCCGCTGTCGAATTTTGGCAAGCTGCTGGAAAGCAGTGGGGAGCGTAAAATCTCGACCACCATGGCGTTTGTTCGACAGTTGGGCATGCTGCTTAAAGATAAAAGCATAGGTAAGCGTGTGGTGCCCATCGTGCCTGATGAAGCGCGTACATTTGGCATGGAAGGCATGTTCCGTCAACTGGGCATTTACTCGTCAGCCGGACAAAAATATGTGCCTCAAGATCATGATCAGATCATGTATTACAAAGAGGACAAGAAAGGGCAAATTCTCGAAGAAGGTATCAGTGAAGCCGGAGCGATGTCTGCTTGGATGGCGTTAGCCACGTCCTATAGCAACAACCATTTCCCAATGATTCCTGTGTATATCTACTATTCCATGTTTGGTTTTCAGCGAATCGGTGATTTGGCTTGGGCCGCTGGTGATATGCAAGCGCGGGGCTTTTTAATTGGGGCGACCGCTGGCAGAACGACTCTCAATGGCGAGGGGCTTCAGCACCAGGATGGGCATAGCCATTTGTTGGCTAATACCATACCCAATTGTAGAACTTATGATCCAGCCTATGCCTACGAAGTGGTGGTCATTGTTCAAAATGGTCTGAAGGTGATGTTTGAAGAGCAGGAAAACTGTTTTTATTACCTCACCACCATGAACGAAAACTATCAGCAGCCTGCAATGCCGGAAGTGGACGGTGTTGAGGAAGGAATTATTAAGGGCATGTACCTGTTTGAAGAGGGCGGTGATGCTGACCTTAAAGTCCAGTTGATGGGCGCGGGAAGCATTCTCAATGAAGTGCGTGCCGCATCGGTCATCCTTAAAGAAAAATATGATGTGTCGGCGGATATCTGGAGTTTAACCAGTATCAATCAGCTTGCCCGTGACGGCCAGAGCGTCGATCGTTGGAATATGCTGCACCCAGAAGCTGAACCAAAAATTCCCTATATCACTGAGTTGCTGACCGGCCGTCAGGGGCCGGTGGTGGTGGCCACTGACTACGTTAAAACCTACTCTGAACAGTTAAGGGGTTATATCCCATCCGATTACCATGTTCTGGGAACCGATGGTTTTGGCCGAAGCGATAGCCGGGAAAACCTCCGCCACTTTTTTGAAGTGAATCGCTATTTTGTGGTTGTAGCCGCTCTAAAGTCCTTGGCAGACCAGGGCAAGATCGAGAAGTCTGTGGTGTCCAAGGCAATTGCCGATTTTGGATTAAGCCCGGAAAAAACTAATCCGCTGTATTGTTGAGACGAGAATAAATAGTGACCACTGAAATTATCCAAGTACCCGACCTCGGCGGAGCCGAGACAGTGGAAGTCATCGAGTTATGTGTGGCTCCTGGTGATGTTGTAGAGCTAGAGCAATCTTTGATTGTGCTGGAATCAGATAAAGCCACGATGGATGTCCCCAGTCCGAAAAGCGGGATCGTAAAGTCCGTGATCGTAAAGGAAGGGGATACCGTTAGTGAGGGTTCAGAGATTATTGAACTCGAACTGGCTGACGGTGAATCCGAGACTGCGGCGGAGGTTCCTCAAGAGGTTGCTCAAGACGCACCTTTGGAAGATGTGGGTTCTGATACTGAAAGCAGCAAACCTGAGCCTGAAGTCGACTTGCCACCTGCTGGCGCGGCTGTTGAGCAGGCAGTCAATTTGCCGGATATCGGTACCACTGATGCCGTCGAAGTATTAGAAGTCGTGGTCTCGGTGGGCGATCGTCTTTCAGAAGGCGATAGCCTTTTGGTGGTGGAGGGTGATAAGGCGACAATGGACATCCCTGCCCCTTTCGAGGGTGAAGTATTGGAAGTCCTGGTCAAAGAGGGCGATAAGATTGTCACTGGCGATGGCATCGCTCGGATGCTGGGTGCAGTTGAGGCTCAGCTTGATGCGCCTGTCGCAGAACCAGTCTCTGACGTGTCCTCATCATCAACCAGTACGCCTGATTCAGTGTCGCCAGAGGTGGTTGAAAGTACCGTTGAATTGGCACAATCGGTGGATCTCAATGTGGGTTCTGACGTTTATGCCGGCCCTGCATCCCGGGCTCTGGCAAGGGAGTTAGGTGTCGATCTGAGTAAGGTGTCGGGCACGGGGCCCAGGGGGCGTATTCTCAAAGAAGATCTTCATGCGTATGTTAAGAATGCAGTAGCAACAGCTGAGTCGAGTCCTAAAGGGGCCGCTGTGGGCTCGGGCATTCCCGTTGTGCAAGATGTAGATTTCAGCAAGTTTGGCGAGATTGAAACGATTTCACTAAACAAGATACAAAAGTTGACCTCCCAAAACATGCAGCGCAGCTGGCTTAATGTTCCTCATGTCACCCAATTCGATGAGGCCGATATTACTGATCTCGAGGAGTTTAGGAAGTCCCTGAAGGCTGAGGCAGAAAAGCGTGGGACTCGTTTGACCCCCCTGCCATTTCTGCTAAAGGCCTGTGCTAATGCGCTGGTGGCTAATCCTGAATTCAATCGCTCTATCACCAGCGATGGTGAGAGTTTTATACAAAAAAAATATGTACACATCGGTATCGCGGTGGATACCCCTCGCGGGCTGGTGGTGCCGGTAATCCGCGATGTGGATACCAAGGGTTTGTGGCAACTGGCCAGCGAGGTCAATGACATGGCGATTAAAGCGCGCGATGGCAAGCTGTCCTCCGCTGAAATGCAAGGGGGCTGTTTCACCATATCGAGTCTGGGCGCTATTGGTGGCAATGGTTTTACGCCTATCGTGAATACCCCTGAGGTCGCAATACTGGGCGTTTCCAAATCCCAGGTGAAGCCTGTTTGGAATGGTTCCGAGTTCATGCCACGCATGATGTTGCCGCTTAGTGTGTCCTATGACCATCGTGTTATAAACGGCGCGGTTTGCGGTCGATTTTTTACCTTCCTGGTTAGTGAGCTAAGTGATACGAGGCGGCTGGCGTTATAAGCGCCGTTTAGCGTAGGGCTTGGCGCTCATTTTAACGCTGAGTTTAAGTCATCGGCCCGTTTGTCCTGTGACGCCACACTTTTCAATTCCTGAGGAAGTAAGCCGGTTTTTAATAGCGGGTTTGCTTCTGCCGGGTGTTATGGGCTTTTTTATTTTCTGCTCACAACAAATTCTCTAGGTCTTGTTCGGCAGCTCTTGTCGGGGCGCTAACAGGCGGCTATCAATATCACCTTTTGTTCTATTGGGAGCATTCTTTAATAGCTTTTGCTTGCGGTGGGCATAAGGAACCATTCTGCAGCTTGCCGTGCCTAAGTCTATACGTCTATATATGAATAAACAGGTGCTCTTTTTAGCGGTAAGCAGTTAAGTAACTTAGGTCGGTAATTAGCGTAGGTTAGAGATATGAGAGGCAATGCGAGAAATAAAATGGGTTGTGCCGTGGTGGCAGTCTGGTTGTTGCTTGTTGTAAGCCCTCAGGTTTTGGCTGAATCGGTTGTGGCCGAGGCTGATTTAAAGGCGATTCAATTGGTTATTGATGGTCAGATTTTAGCGTTTAAATCAGACGATTATAATGCGGCATATGCATTCGCGGCACCCAATGTGAAGCAGGCGTTTCCCACCGTTGATATTTTTATCAACATGGTAAAAAGCGGCTATGAGCCACTTTATCGGCCGGCATCCTATTTTTTTGGTAGAAGTATGTTGTCTGAAGGTGAGGTCTATCAAGAGTTGATCATTTCAGATGCAACGCGTCAGTTATGGCAGGTGATCTATACCCTGAATCAGCAGCAAGACCAAAGCTGGAAAGTGTCTAATGTTCTTATGTATCCCTATCAGGGAACGTCGGCTTAATGGGGTCTGTGTAACGTGAATCAGGGGGCTAAATTGCCCCCTGATTCGTTTCCATTTAATCTAATTGGATTGGATTATTTGCTGCGGCTGCTCTTGCGTGGAGTGGCAGGTTTTTTACCACGAGGCTTACTCTCGGTAGAGCGTTTTTTTGGATTGCCGGCCTCGACAAGGCTGAGCTTCATCGGTTGTTGGCAAACTCGGACCTTGTTTCTCAGGTGATTGAAAATTTCCTTCGGCATCCCCTCGGGAAGATCCACGGTGCTATGATCGTCGTCCAGTTTAATGCGGCCAATATTTTTGCTTTCGATGCCGGCTTCATTGGCAATGGCGCCAACAATGTCCTTCGGCATCACGCCATGATTTTTGCCCACTTCCATTCGGTAGGTAACCATTTCAATGTCGTCGAGGTGTTTGTTGTCGCGGCGTGGACGGCTAGCTTGTTCTTTTCTTCCGCCTCTCTCGCGCTTATCACCACGTTCAGGTCTATCCCTGCGCTCTGATCTATCTCTGCCCCTGCCACCCGTTTCCAGTGGGGCAAGTTTAGGGAATAAAGGTCTTTCCTGTTGCATCTGGTAAGTGAGTGCCGCGGCAATGTCGGTCATCGAAACACCGTTATCTTCGGCAAGCTTTTCCAGTAAGCCTCGGAATTGATCCAGTTTGCCTGTTTCGATGTCTTCCAGAATGCGGCTCTGAAACTGCTGTACGCGTTGATCGCTGACCTGTGCGCCAGTGGGCAGCTCCATGACAGTGATTTTCTGGCGGGTAGACTGTTCAATAGAGCGAAGTAGCCGGCTTTCTTTGGGTGCAACGAAGAGAATAGCTTGTCCTTCGCGACCCGCACGGCCAGTACGGCCAATACGGTGTACATAGGCTTCGTTGTCGTAAGGGATGTCGTAGTTCACCACGTGACTGATGCGTTCAACATCAAGGCCTCGAGCTGCAACATCAGTGGCCACGACGATGTCTATTTGA
>DFBC01000112.1 GCA_002367235.1 Cellvibrionales bacterium UBA3090 | reverse complement strand
AGGGCCACTCCAGTCATTATTGGGGTAGCCCTTGCCTGCCAGGTCAATCACTGAGTCGGCATCGACCGTTAGGGTACCGCCGACATCCAGAGACAGACCATGCACTTTCCGGGGTGAACTCGTCGCTTTGGGTACCGTCAAAGTGGCATTCGTTAGAGTAAAATCACCGGCCACAGTGAACGGTTCTTCCAATTCCAGGCTAATAGTTATTTTCTCGCCATCACCGGTAATGGAAGCGTTATTTCTCACCTCCAATGAAGGCGCTTTAATCTTGGCTCCACCTGAGCCATTAATCGACAAGTCAAAAACACTTATCGGCGAGGTGGTAACAATACCTCCGCCCGTAGAAAGTGCCCGGTCAATAACATTTTGGGGAAGTACATCACCCGATACAGTCGAGCCATTACTGATAGTTGAGTTACCGCTTTCCAGGACAACGATACGATCCTGCCCTACATCCAACCAACCACCATTACGAACGATAATGCGGTCAAAAACATGAACCCCTACTAAATCCTTGCCCGTAAATACACTAAGATCATCAGTTGTTCGAATAAATAATTCATTAGTAGTATTGCTTTCTATCAGGTAGCGCTGGCCAGCCTCATTGCCTTCATCCAGCAACACCTCAAAACCATCTACGCCCCATTGATATTCTGCGCTAGTCGCCGTCCATGGAGTGCCATCGACCGTCACCCGCCACAAGCCAACGTCAACTTGAGAAGCACTGGTAATAGAATGTTTACCCACACCGGGTAACGGCGTACTAAAGTCATTTGCCGTCACACTTGAATTATCTACAATTAACTCACCAAATAAATCTCCGCTTCTTTTTACGAAAGCAGTACCGCTACCCGCATTAGAATTACCCGTTAAATAACTGCCCGTAAAACCTGTATCACTGCCGATGTAGGCACTTATTCTACCGCCACCCGCTTTATGGGTACCGCCACCACCGAGTACCTCCAAGGTGCCGCTACCCGTTAACGAATCAACTTCAAGATGGATACTACCGCCAGCACCGCCGCCGTAACTATTGTAGCCGTTAATACCATTTGCACTGATTGCCGCACTGCCCTGTAAATCAACAGATTGCGCGGTGATTCTAACCACACCCCCGCCATGGGCAGTCGAAGCGCCACTCTCATAACCTGAACTACCGGCAAACCGCGCCTCGTTATAGCGGCCATAAATACAGTCCCTACTGCCGTCTTTAGTTCGTATTCCACCATGGCAGCCATAGCGCGCTGTGCCGCTCCAGTCTGGCCCACTAATTTGACGTGGCGGATAGCCTTTGCCCGAAACATCAATAGCCGAGGTAGCATCAATTCTGACCTGTCCCGCAACATTCAAATCCAGCTCAATAATATCTTGAGTACTGGAATTCGCATTCGGCACGGTGATTGAGGCACCATTAATCAGCACCACATCGCCCAGCACCTCAATACCGTTCGCACTGTTAATAGTCAGCGTAGCGCCATCGACAATCAGATTGCCGCCCACCTCAAGTTGCTCTACCACAATGCCCGCAGTATCGCCCGTTACCAGCAAATCACCCGCCGTCACCAGCTTATACTGGGAAATGAACGTGGCATTAGTCATTGCCACACTAGAGGTCAGCAAGTCTTCGTCAAAGTAATCGACAACCACATCGGACCACTCTTCATCGATAGCCGCCAGGGGACTGACGTTGAAGGCAAGATCACCCGTGGAGGCTAAATTGCTGGCCAAATCCAATGCTTCGACTTTAAATATTTGCGTCGTAATGCCTTCCGGCACTTTATAGACAAAGGTATAGGGCGGTGTCACATCGGTATGTACTAAAGTGTCATTGGCAAAAAAACTGACTTGTGCAACACGCACATCATCATTCACATCGGCCTTGACACGATAGGGGCGGTTTTGGAAGAGCTCAGTACCCAGGGCCGGAGTTTGCCAAACAATCGTCGGGGCGATACCCGCCACATCACTGGGCTGACGGTATTGGGCGATGTACAGACGATTAGCCGCAGTGCAATAGACATAGGCAAAATCGGCATCAATACCATTACAATCTTTGTCGCCATACTGAGAGAGGTCTATCAACTCCTGATAGAGCGGATTATTGGGATCTTTGATATTGACAATGGGTATAGCACTGGGGAAAAGCGTATCGCTGTAAAAGGCATGGTCACCATTCACCACTACATCGGAGGGCAAAAAGGTGCGCTGTGTCGCGTTAAAAACCGGGTTTAAAGGGTCGGTAAAATCAATGCTCGGGTAATAGTCACCGTTGCCTGCCGCTAGAAAAGCATGCTTATCTTTTAGGGCCACCTCTTTTGCGGCGTTCACCGTCACCCGGCTCCACTCGACAATGGACGCAGGGTTGCTAACACCCAGGGCGATAACGGCATCACCCGAGACCGCCACCGCCATCTGCCCGGCGATATCGACCGCGTGAATAACCGAGCCTAAAACGATGGATCCCAGGGTTTGCAACGCTGCCGGGTTGGCGATATCGACCACCACCACGCCCTGGTCCTGGGTCGCCAAATAAGCACGGCCATTCTCAATGGCAATGTCATTGACCTGGCCAACACTCGTCAGCACAGCCACCAATACAGGGGTTTCGGGGGCAAGCACATTCACCACCGCGAGACCTGCAGTGGTGGCCAAATAGACATAACCATTATCGGCTTTGACATCGACAGCACCACTGGCAACACTCAGCGAGCTAATCACAGCAGGCGCTTGTGGCTCCGTCAAATCGACAATCGTCAAACCACCCGCAGTGGCCACATAAGCGGTTGCGCCCTCCACCGCCACATTATTGGCGGCATTGGGCAACTCGATATAACCCAGTGCGGTGGGATCAAAAGTGAGCACACTGAGCTGCACCGTATCGCTAAAACTGCCATTGCTTACCGTAATTTCAGTGACGCCATCAAGCCCCGCATAAATACGGCCATCGTCGGCACCAAAGTTAGCAATGCTTAAATCTGCAGAAGAATAATCCGTGCCGGTGCCCTTGCCCGTGATATCGACCACGGCACCATCCACCAAAGTGGCACTCACCGTAAGCTGCAAACTGCCCACACCGTCAATGCTATTGTAGAAAATAACACTGGAATCCGGCGTCGCATCTATTGACGTAATAACGGCTGCGTAATTGGCATCGTTAATATCAGTGGGGTCAGAGCCGATAGCGATTTCTAAGGCATCGCTAAGGCCATCGCCATCGGTATCAGCTAATAGCGGATTAGTGATAAAGCCGTCTTCGCCGGCTTCTATTTCCTCATTATCGTCAATGCCGTCGCCATCGGTATCGGGATTGATGGGGCTTGTACCGAGATTAAACTCATCCAGTGCCGATATACCATCGCCGTCTTGATCCTCAAGAGCATCGACGGGGTCATTGGGGTCGAGGCCATAGAGCAATTCAATATCGTCGGGAATACCGTCGCCGTCTATATCACCACTGGCAGAAACATTAACCGTAATGGTTGCTAGCACACCATCTTTACGTACCGAGACAAGGGATACACCAGAGCTCATGGCCGTTATTAATCCAGCGCTATCGACGGCAGCTACGGCTGGACTTGAAGAACTGTAATTAACACCCTCCTGAGCTTCAAAAACAAACTCCTCACGACCATCAGAATAGGTAAAAACGGTAAACAATTGCTGGCTTGCCTCATCACCTAATAGCAATACGGAGCTACCATTGATAAATCGCACACTGGCAGGCGTATCTTCTGCCTGTGCCAGATAAAAGTCCCCAACATTAATCGTCGTGTTGTTTACAACGCTGAAATAAGCTGTCTCACCAGAAACAGTTTTGCCATCACGAATACAGGTAGCCCTTGCTTTAATCTCACCCATAAAAGAAGGAACATTTGGTAGGGCAAAGCGGCCGTTTTCGTCGGCATAGACCGTGCGATTCAATATACTGACAGTACAGGTTTCATCCAATACTAATGAGGCGTTTGTTCCTGCCCAAATAGCGGAAGAAAAGCCACTAATGGCAGTGAATAGTAAAGCTATGGCTCCGACTGTGCGGCAGTACATCGTAGAATCCCTTCTTTTTTGTTTCAGTCTTTAATTTAAAAAACTGTCAATAACACGCTGAAACGCGCTATAGGGTTGTGCTCCAGATAAGGGGACAAGATCAATCAACTGCTCCCCCTTAATTCGACCAATAAAAAATTTCGGGGTACCGGTTACCCCTAGGCTTTGACCAAGCAAAAGATCTTGCTCGATCTGCGCCCCCGTTTTAGGGGCAACAAGACAACGACTAAAAGTTTTTTGATTCAAAGACAGGTTAGCCACACTAGCTTGAATAAGATCAGGGCTTATACTGCGACTATTCTCAAACAAATAGCTATGCATCTCCCAAAACTTATTTTGTTCGCCCCCGCAAATTACCGCCGAACTCGCCGCTCTGGCCTGGCTGTGAAAACTCAAGGGAAACTGTCGCGAAAAGTACGCCACCTTGCCTTGGTCGACATAATTAGACTTGATCAAAGGCAGTGTGTTTTTAAAATGCCGAGCACAGTAGGGACACTGGAAATCGGCAAACTCTACAATACCTACTTTTACCGACTTGCCACCCAGAGCATTCAAGAAAGAAACCGGAACTCTCTTTTGTAGAGGGCCACGAACATCTCCTTTGGTCTCAAGAAGGACTTCTTTTAGTTTGGCGATTTCTTTTTTGTTAGCAGAAATCTCCCCCTTCATTTCTGAGAGCTGCGTCAAGACCTCTTCAAACTCCCAAAAATAATCAGTTTCCCCCGCATTCCCAAGGCCAGCACAGGAGCACAGATGAAACATAATCAGCGCTTTTGCAAGCGCACTACCAAACAATTCTTTAAATAATTCAACAGTCGGCACTTGTTCTATCCATTTTATACGCCCCTATCTCAAGCAATTACAAACCCAATCGCTCTTTTATTGCTTTTACTATAGTCTTTGGTGAACTGCCGTTAATCATAACTATCTCATGCCTCTGACCATCTTCAAGCATTATATAATAGTTTATCTGGTCGGTATTTATAGGCGGCCCAGCAACCTCAACACCAACGATATCTTCAAGAGCTATATCAAAATCATACGCACTATTCCCTGTAAATGATTGCCTAGCTCGATCACGGCTTATCAAAAAAACATACTTGCTATTCTTAAGTATTTTGACCACAGCAACAACAAAAACAAGCCCCGCCAATCCCGTCACCACCCAGCCAACCAGTAGAGGAATATCATGACCAAATAGAAGGGAGTAGTAAAACTCAGGCAATATAAAAAAAGCCAACGACACCAAGATCAATAACAACCCGCTCTTTCTACCACTTTTAACCACAACAAAATCAGAAGCATTATTTTTCTTCACTACTAAAACCTCCAAAAACATACTCACCAAAAGCAGGCATGGTCATCAGAAAGCCGGCACTCGTGCCAAAAAAACCCCAATCAATAACCACCAATGCCCCTCGGTCAGTGAAGGGAATGGCTAGCAGATACTTTCTATTGTCGATATCCTCAACTACAACAACAACAACATCCCATTGCTTATACTTTATATCGCCTACGTACTTTACCGCCTTCTCACCACTTATTAATCGAGAAAAAATATCAATATCTATATGTTTTTTAACCAGGGTATCACCCTCCTTCACTATCACAGGATACATGGTTCCCATATCAATATTTTCAGTGCATTGCTGTAAAAATACTTCCATATCTGCCTTACCCCCCCCCAAGGCTTTCATTTGATTTATACAGCCGAGTTGTTTGGCAGAGAGGGCTCCGCTAAGGTCTACCAGACCATCAGCACTGAAATCAGAAACCAGATAAATAGAAATTGGATTTTTTTTACTAATATTTTTATTGGGGTAAATGGATACAATTTTTCTATCTTCTGGGCACGACACACGATTTAGCCCAGAAGAAAAATCCATCAAAAACCAAGACAGCATATCCACATTATCGTCAGGCCTCTCAAAAACATTACTAAGGAAACACTGAGATCGACACTCAAACATCGTGCCTAGGGATATCGCATGCGCACCATAAACATACCTATGAAGAAGAACTGTATACTGCCCCCACTTAAAAACAGCCTCCTTATCAATGCTCTTAATGTCTTTATAATTGGAGAATTTTTCTGCCATCGGTATTGGTGAGCTCATAAAATACTCCATACTCCCATCTTCTTTAGAATACATTTCCTTAATACTCAGAAAGTCATTAGTTTTTGCATACTCCATATACTTATCAAACACAGCATCAGCAACTAAAGCATCAGCCGCTTGTGACAACCCAACAACAAAACCATCCCCTCTAGAAGCTTGCAAACAAAGCTCTTTAGAGCATATCTCAACTGCAAACAGACAAAAAAATAGGCCAATTAATTTAATTTTAATCTCCATATAACACCTTAATTACAGCCTAGCCCGAAACTACCACCCTCATAAAACACAGTGTGCTCCTCGTATGAAAAAGCATACTTTTTAAAAAACACCTCAAAAGAGGCCATAGCCGTAACCACACCTTCAATATTATTCACATCTAAACCCCAGCACCCTTCCTTATCGCACTCACTTGAATACCCCTTGGTTCCCACGTCTCCAGACGCCTGAAGAGCAATACTCCCTTCTACCTCAACAGCCACAAGATTAGGACAATTTTTTTCTCCGCAAGATTTTAACGACACACTACCTTCGACAAAAAGGCCTACAGCAACGTTGAGATTTGTCCCCAACGTTATGGAACCACAATCACCCCCATCACAAAGACTCTCTTTATAATCAAAGCCCCCTCCTGATTTAAAACTACCTTTTCCTCCTGCAGCAGTTAAAAATACAGACCCTGACACAACAAGACCTCCCGCTATAGGCTTGTCGGGGAATTTCTTCACTATACCTACTCCGGGAATAGTTGCCTGAAAGGTGCCTTTTAGGCCTACGCTACCATGAAATTTACTGTACGCCTTCACTCCTGGTTCTAAACAACTTTTACAGCATTCTTCACCAAATGTTTCTTTTGCATCAAAAGAAGGTGCCAAACTAACACTAAATATAGGACTGCTGCTGGCTGCAGAAGCAAACTTCGTTACTGCATTTAATACGTAGTCAGGTGCAGTCGAGGAGACTGTATGTGTAACATTACTAGGCTCACACTGATTCCCGCAAGCGCCCTCCTTGCAGGTGTAACATTCTGTTTCGGGTGTGTCGCCACTACAAGCAGTTTTATCGGGAGCATTGTCTAACTCACCCTCACTACACAGTTTACAAGGCTCACTCGCTTGAAGTGCTGCCGTCTCATCAACCGGATTAAAATTGTCACCACACAACAGCTCTTTACAATCATCCGGTTTTTGTTTTTCGGCAGGCAAGGGCTTGTCTTCATCAACAGCAGGCTTACCATCTGCACAAATACCGCAGTCATCTTCTGGCACATCTGCGTTATTATCTTCCGACCCGCCACACAGTTCTGTCTGGCAGTTACCCAGCACTTGCTCTTCTGCAGGCCGGTCTTTCGCCAGCTCACAATTCGAGGGGCAATCACCCGTTTTGTCGTAGCAGTAGCCACAATCCCCGCCACCCTCACAACAACCATCGCCCCCAGGCTGCGCCCCACAATGCCAACCGGCCTTGACCACACCGACACCGGGATTGGTAGTTATAGTAGTGGCATTTTTGCTCACCGTGCCCAGGCCGATGGCGACAAACTCCTCAAGGTCGTGGTCGTAAGAGAACATTTCCACCTGGGCACCGGCTTTGTGTCCGTCCACATTGGGCAGGGTCAGCTTGGCTGGTGCATCGAACAGGGCACCGGTGGGCTGAATGGTGACAATAAACTGCGGCTGCATGCCGTTGGGCGGGGCCATCGGCACTTTGGAGCTGTTGACGGCGGTAACGGAGACAAAGCCTTCAGTAGAGCCATCGGGGAAGGTGACGGAACCGGCGGGGATTTCGAGTTTAAAGCCGGGCACCTCGGGTAGCGTGATCACAACATCTTCAGCCCCAGCCCACTTTGCCGTTTCCATATTCAGCTTGACCATGTAGATGGGTGCAGAGAGCGGGTTGTCAACACCGGAGACGGTGACAATGTTGTAGCTCAGGGCCGGGAATTCGCCCTCGGCGGTGGTGGTTGAACCATCGGCAATTAAATGCACGGGGCCAACGGGGGCGTTGTCAATGGTGAACTGGCCCTCGGCATCACTGACACTTTGGCGGGTGGTGCCATCGACACGGATGGTGACGCCGGGTAAGGGCTTGTCTTGATTGTCGAGCACCACGCCGGAAATACGGGTATCACCGGGGTCACCGGGGACAAAGCCGCTGGCGGTAAAACCGGCGGTAATAACGGGTGTATTGCCACTACTATCGGGCTGGGCATCAAGTAAGGTGGCCGTGACACGCTGCTTGTCAAGACCGGTCACGCCACCCAGGCTGAGCTGGACACTGGCGCGGCCATCGCTATCGGTAATGCGTTCAAGCGTTTGAACATTACTCTGTTCGTCCGTCAAAAAGTGTCCACTACCCGAGGCGATGTCAAAGCGCACGCGCGCACCCTGCACGGTATTGGCACCCTCATCGGTAACTGCGACGACAAAGGGCGCGGGCAGCGGTTGGTGGACGGAGCCCCGCTGGTTATTGCCGGAGTTAACACTGAGCTTATTGCCGAGAGCCGGTGTGGCGGAGGCGTAAAAAATAATTTCATCGTCCCAACCAACAACGCGAGCGCGCACTTTGTGGTTGCCGATGCCGGCGCGCTGGCCCAAGCGCATCTGAGTGGCGGCAATGCCGTTGCTGTCAGTTTGGGCCAGATAGCCCTGGCCTTCCAGCGCCGAGTCGAGGCCAACCACACCAGAACCCTGAATGACACGGAACACCACGTTTTTATTGACCACTGGCTGATTGGCATCGTCCAAGACTTTAAGGCTGATGGGCTGGGGTAAGTTACCGTTGATCGGGGCCGTTTGGTTTTGTCCGCCAACAAGCTCCAGGTGACGCCCAACCAAGGGCTGATAATTGAGACTAATGCTGTAGTCACTGCTATTGCCCACCTGGTCAACACCTTGCACCGTAATGGTGTTTTCACCGCTTTGCAGGGGAATATTCTCCGCCATATAGCTGCGATTGCTAATAGAGGCAGTAACACCATTGACACTGACGCTGGCCTGGTCTTCTTCAATGGTGCCGCGCACGATGTCGTTGACCAGCCCGGTAATGGTAACGGTACTGTTATGCACTACCTGCCCATCGGTGTGGGATTCAATGGTGAGATAGGGTGGCGTTAAATCCAGCGAGACCGAAATCGATGCTGTAGAGATAACGCCCTCGGCATTAACCATGCGAGCGACAATGGTGTTATGGCCTTCTTCCAGCGAAACATCGGCCTGAAAGGTGCCGTCAGCGGCAGTTATTTGCGCACCGTTGACCGACAGTGAGACCGGCTCACCCTCGGCAGTGCCGGTGATGTGAACCGGAGTGGCGCCGACTGTGGTCAGCGTGGCGGGTGTATCGATTGTAATGACGGGCAAGGCTGAGCTGGCACTGTCTTCTGGAAAGGCATCCTGGTCATTGGGTACACCGTCGCCGTCCTTATCGGGGTCAGCATTGTCGCCAATGCCATCGCCGTCGAGGTCGGCGCTCTCACCGCTGTCATTAGGGAACAAATCATCGGCATTAAGTACACCATCGCCATCACGATCGGTGTCGGCATTATCACCAATACCATCGCCGTCCAGGTCAGCAGTTTCGTTCGCATCATTGGGGAAGGCATCGTTAATATCCAGTACGCCATCAGCGTCAGTGTCTCGCTGTGAGGGATCACAGCCATCTTCCGCTACCGGGATGCCCGGCTGGGTGGCGAGGCATTGGTCAACGTTATCTAAAACGCCATCGTTATCAAGGTCTTGATTGACTGGGCAGCCAGTGGCATCAACTGCTTCACCTGCGGGTGTTGCCTGACACTGATCGAGGGCATTACCCACTCCATCATTGTCGTCATCGCGCTGGGAGTAACCGCAGCCGTTACTGTCTGCAGTTTCACCTGCTGGGGTACCGGCACACTGGTCAATATCGTTATGGATGCCATCGGCATCGGTATCTACCGTCACTGCGATCACGGCTTGCGTAACATTGCCTGCCAAATCGGCAATCCTCGCCTCAAGGGATACTGAGCTGGAAGGCAGGTCTGCACTAAAGCTGCAACTGCCCGTGCCACCAGACACAGTGCAGCCAACTGCAGGGCTGGCGCCGTTAACAGTAAGTTGTAGCGAACTGTCATCCAGGTTCAGATTATCGGCCACGGCCAATGAAATAGTGGGTTGGTAGGTGCTGACAGCACCGCCATCAAGCGGATTTACAAAGGCAATGGAAGGGGCTTCGAGATCAATGTTGATCGCAGTGCTTATAGACTGAATATTGCCAGCAATATCCTCTGCTGTTGCGGTGATCTGCTGGTTAGCGCCACTGCCGCTGATCAGCTGATTAGGCGGACAGATGGCCATACCACTGAGTATGTCACTACAGGCATACGATAAAGTGACTGGTTGATTATGCCAGCCATTGCTATTGGCAACAGCTGATAACGCGACACTTAGGTCAGGTGCTGTGTTATCAATTTTCACCTCGCTTAATGCCGATGCGGTGTTTCCAGCGTAATCAGATGCGCTACCGGTTATGGTGACTTCACCCTCTTCAGTAACTGGTGCATCGGGTGGGCAAACCTCCACACCACTGATGGCATCCGTACAGGTATAGCTGACGGTCACGGCGGTGTTGTTCCAACCCGCTACATTTGGGGCCGGGGCTTTAACCATTGAAATATCGGGTAAGGTGAGGTCAATATTCAGGAGGATATTTTCACTGATGGTATTGCCTGCAATATCTTCTGCAAGTGCGGAGATTTGCTGAGCTGCACCTTCCGTACTCACCAGAGTTGATGCGGGACAATTGGCTACTCCACTCAGGGTGTCAGTACAAGTGTAATCAATCGTGACAGCCTGCGCGTGCCAGCCTGCTGTATTAGCTGAGGGGGTCAGCTGATACGTTAACGTGGGTGCCGTGCTATCTAAATGCACGGTGGCGGTAATAGCGGCGGTATTACCGGCATTATCAACAGCGGTACCGCTAAAAGTCTGATTGGCGCCGTCTTGCAAGACGGCGATGGGATCGGCGCAGGACGCTATGCCGCTAATGGCATCTGAACAATTGAACACCACCTGGGTTTGCTGATGATTCCAACCAGCCCCATTGGGCAGAGGCTGCAAGCTTGCTGTAATGACAGGCAAATCATTATCAAGACCTACAATAACCACGGTAATTAATCCGCTGGGCTTACCCCACAGCTCAACATCCAACGCATTATCTTGATCTGAAAGAAGCGTTACAGGTGCTTCTAGTAGGCTTACGTTTTGGTTGAAATTTGAGGTGTTCGCAATTATCTCGCCATTAAAACTGACCGTACTTGCGCTCACCATTTCACCGGTATTTTCGTCGTCCGTAATACCGCCGTTATAAATTTTTAAAGTATAGCTGGTATTTGGGTAGCTACCCGATAACGCCCTATTTTCTGGTACTGGAGAGCCGCTTTGACGGGAAAAGGGCTCTGGGCCATAAACCGTAAACTCGGCAGAGTTTGCAAGCTGCGCAGACAAAAACAAGCCCAATAAACCGACAGGCTTTAGCTTTTTAAATAGACCGACGTTTTTTTTATTTGCGAAGTATTGACTAAAGGAGGACCCAAAAATTGCGCTTAAACTCATCCCTGAAAATCCTTTTAAAAACGGGCCTTCGCCTGTTTACTGTTGTTTCACCGCCTTTGCCACGAGCAAAAACAGAAAAAAAATACCAACTTCATACACCAAAGGACATCAGTACTAACGTGATAAAGCTATAGAAGGCTGCTAAGATATGCGCCGCTTAATCAACTGTCAAATTTTTTTTGCTTTTCAGGATGAACTTACACATATGGAGGCTAGCCGGTCGCGCAACTGCAGGATCTACACCCGCATCATGGGCCTCTCTGTATCTCTTGGGGCAAGTTTTTTATTTATAGCCATTGCACTAACACCACCAGCGATACAATTAAGCCAACCCGTAGCAGCCCCGCATCTTAATACGACAGCGACACCTTTGTTACGCTTTACTGATGAAACTTTTATTCGCGGCATCAACCACAGTCACAGGGAGCGTAGCAAGCGCATTAATGGCCTGCATGAACTTTTTGGCGCGGGTGTCTGCGCCCTGGATTTCAATAACGATGGCTGGATTGATCTGCTTTTTGTTGGTGGCAGTGGTGCGCACAAGTATTACGGAAAGAAATCCTGGTGGGCGAAAGCCTCTGGCCACAGATTATACAGAAATAGTCAAAACGGCTATTTCGAAGACGTTTCAGAAACGTCTAAACTCGATGATGTGCAGCAAGGTATGGGCTGCGCTGCTGCCGATCTCGATAATGATGGCGATGAAGATATTATTATCACCACTCTCGGCCCAAATTATGTGTACGAAAATGATGGTAATGGAGAATTCAAGAAGTCTCAGCTAGGCAACACTAGTGCCTGGTCAACTACGGCCAGCTTGGGCGATTTCAACAATGATGGTCTGGTGGATATTTATATCGCAAATTTCATCGACTACTCACACTATAAGCCTAAATATGAGACCTCTAGTGGCCATCACGTCGTTCTGGATGAAAACTTTCGGGCCAATTTTTTCAAGCCTCAGAGTAACTCCCTATATATTAATCAAGGCAACCTGGTTTTTACGGAACAAGCCAAAGCTTTGGGTGTTGCAAACCACGATGGACGCAGTGTTTTTGCGACATGGCATGATATTAATCACGATGGCTTCATTGATCTTTTTGTGGGTAACAGAGAAGGCTCTTTCTCAAAATTATTTATTAACCAGGCCGGGCAATATTTTGAAGAGGCAATAGACCATAAGCTTTACCCGTTTCCTAAAAACTATCACTCTCTAACGGCAGGGGATATTGATGGAGACGCTGTAGCTGAATTGATTTTTAGTGGTGCCGCTACACAGGCGCTGGCTGTCTTCTCGCTAATCGGCCAGCAGTATGAGGATATCTCCACCGAAATCATCAGGCCCAGCAACAAACCTTATGCCTACGAAAAATTTAGTACGGCAGTTTTTGATAGCAATGGTGATGGCAAAGCCGACCTGCTCACCACCTCTGGCTATATGCTGCCAGATCAGGACAGCGATGCTCTTTCGTTAGCGCAGCCCAACCTCTGGCTTATTAATATTAACGGTAAGCTACAAGACTCTTACCGTAGCATAGAACATTCAATTAACCGTGTTGCCAGCAGCCGCAGCTTGATCAATGTGGACATAGATAATGATGGTGACGATGACGTAATCATTAGCAATAACAATGATTACCCTCAACTGCTTATCAATCACACCCCTCGCACTCAATCCAAAAATAAACCTGACGCAAGCCATTACACCGGGTTTTTGTCCAGTCGATATTCCAACTCAGTGCCCAGGCTACACAGCGCCGCTGAACAAAGTGTGATTGCTCTGACCTTTTTGCAGTTCAAAGCGCTGATGCTTTTTGAAAATCAGCCTGCAAGCTATGAGCAGCTACAGGCCTCTTATCGAGCCTGGACAAGGGAAGACAAACTATTTTCACTTCAATTTATGAATCGCATCGATCAGAAAGGTTTGCTTCATGCACTCATTCAACTAGCCCTTTCAGACCAAGCCGATATAGCCATTGCTGCAGCAAATATAGTGCTTCAAAACAATTTTGATGCCTTTGTTAACGATATTTTTCGCCTTACAATTACGTCAGACGATGATACTGCATGCAAAATTTTGGGTATTATTGAGCACGTTTTTATTAGAGAGGAATCTTTTATCCGACAAAAAAGAGCCCTTACTACAGCACTTACTCGACAACTAAATGCCTACGGCAATACCAAGGGGCTATGTGCCATTTCGGCACTGGCTAAATCGAGGTCTAAGAGACCCATTAAGCGACTGTCATCACTGGCTACGGGTAACAACACCCCTATCGCTATTGCGGCCATTCAAGCACTAGGGGAACTAAAACATAAAGATGCTGCAGGTGCATTACAAGCTCTGGCATTTGATGCGAATAAGGCTATTGCCTTAGAGGCAAGAGCCGCGATTCAGAAGCTGAACGGAACTCCCATTATTAATAAGACAGCCAAGCCTTTACCCAATACTAGGCAGAGAACATCACGGTCAAGCTGCAATCTAGAAGCATTTTTCGATGGCGGCGCGCTAACCAACCGTCAGTTATCCGTCTTGCTAAGGCTTTGTGCAAACACTGATATCGAACACTGGGTCACTAGACACGCCGACGATGTCGCCAAACACTACCCCAGCTGGCTGTACAACTGGGAGCTTGATGCAGAAAAATATGCCATTTTACTCGCAACCTTTATCAACGAGACTGCTCCATCGGGGGCGCAGATTGCAATTGGCACTCTAGCCAGAAACCCTCCTATAGCGATATCTGAAAGTATTGTTAACACTTTGATTGCGCACAAGCCAAACAACTTATCCAGCGCCCTGTTAACTGATATAGGCCTTAATACTAACTTAACTTTTTCTACACGCCTTGCCGCAGCCGAACTGATTTTGGCAACGGGTGATGACCCTGCAAGACCGTTTATAAAAAAATTAAAAACTGAATTTGGGAACAAATGAGCAACCATCGACTAGAACAAACGCTAGCCAATGCCCTACCGATTTCTCTATTCACAGGACTGGTCAGCGGTATACTACTCTATAGCCAGTTCTGGTTAACCGAGAAAATCTACACAGAGATCCTGCTTGTTTTTCACTTGTCAGTTTCGCTGTATTTCCTGCTAGCCGTCACAATCTATCTCTACTTTCATGTCAATAGAACCCTGAAAAGTCGTCGCAACGCTGCCTTTTTTACAGGTGTACTTTCAACAATAGTTGTCGTTATTTGCTTGTACTCGGGCATCAAATTACTGCTTCCATCAAGATACGAACTTGGCAATTCAAGTTCTTCTACCTATTTACACCTAAGCTCATCACTTTTCTTTGTTAGCTGTTTCGTAGCACATTTTTTGTCCAGTCGAAAAAGCATAAACAAACTCGCAAAAAAACAGCCGCCCCAACTCGCAATACCTACGCTCGGGTCGGCTCTTAAACTCCCCGCGATAGCCACTATTCTAGCCAGTCTGGTTGCCGTAATGTTTCTACCCCCGAAAATGGATTCTTTCACATCTAAGATTCAACGTGAATACAACTATACTTATGGCGAAAATCCCTTTGCCCCCAGTGAATCGTCAACCCCGGACAACGCATTCATTCCTATCGACCTGATCACCCAATCTGAAAAGTGCTCGTCTTGCCACACCGATATATTTAAACAATGGAGCCAGTCGGCCCACAGGTTCGCTGCTGCCGACCCATCCTACGTTAAAAATGTAAACTTACTCGAGAAAACAAAAGGCATCGAGAGCACTCGATACTGCGAGGGCTGCCACTCTCCGCCAGCACTCTTATCCGGCCAGCTTACAGAGGGCGGCGTACACGGAGGAACACCTGATACGGTCGCGTTCAATGAAGGTATTAGTTGCTTATCCTGCCACAGCGTAAGCGCAATCAATCACACCGAGGGTGTTGGCAGCTACCACTACACACCTATTCAAAATTCAGCATTGTTAAATACAAATAATCGCTTGGCCGAACGGCTTGCTGGTTTTTTAATTCAAGCATCGCCCAGTAAACACAAGGCTTTTTTCAACAACTCAATTACTGCCCAACCTGCATCTTGCGCAACTTGTCATGCACAGTACATGGATAAAACCATGAATGATTGGGGTTGGGTAAAAATGCAGGATGAATACTCTGCATGGCTGGAAAGCCCTTACTCTGGGCACGCCAGTGAAAACTTCTCTGCTGACTCGGTTACTACTTGCCAAGATTGCCATATGCGAAAGGTTCCTTCCAACGATCCTTCCGCAGGTGAAGATGGCTTGATTACCTCTCATCATTTTGCCGCAGCCAATACGGTAATACCTACCTATTTTGGGCTCGATAAACAACTTGCCAATGTTACACGCTTTCTGCAGAGCAATAAGATACGAATCACCCTTGAACCACCAAAAGGAAACTCGTTACTTAATTATTCCTCCTCACTTCAGGCTGCATCATTAAAGCATAGCGAAAGCCTAATGCACTTCTATGCTGGAAAGCCCGCCCATATTGACGTCGCGGTTTCTAACACAGGAGTAGGACATAACTTCCCAGGAGGAACGACCGATATACAAGTGGCTTGGCTACACTTCCAGGTCGTTGACTCGACTGGAGAGATCCTCTATGAATCAGGAAGCGAAGAAACACCAAAAAACTCAAAGGCCATATATAAAACATCCCCTGTTGATAGACACGGGAAAGCGGTATGGAAACACGATCTATTTAATACGGTTGGCGATTCCTACAAAAATGCTATCGCTGCGGGGAAAACTGATATCGTCACTGAGCATTTTGATCTTCCTGGGCATACTAAGGGGCCTATCACTATTCACGCTTCACTAAGATACAAAAAATTTAACGATGCCTATAAAAACTGGGTTTTTGATAGTCAGTTAATCGAAATTCCAGTGATTGAAGTGACGAGGAGCACTATCAGTATCCCCGTGAAAATCGAAGTGCCAGCATCATAAACAGGTACACCGTAGTCTCCTCTGCAGGTACAATGGCTAATTTCTTATTCGGAATAAGGAGTGATGGCAATGCCTAAAGGACTGTTAGCAGCGCTGCCCTCATTCGGGATAGTAATCATCACCGCTGCATGTCTTGCAGGGCTTTCCTATGCTGACTACACAGTGCTATTCCGGCCTCAGCTTGAAGAAAGAACCTCAAGTGTCACTATCAAGAATCCCAATGAAAGCGATGTCGAGCCACAGGTTAATGTTACTAGTTTATTCGGCACTCTCAAGCCACAATCTACTCCCATCGCCAGCGATTTACCTGAAACGCGCCTTCAACTCATTCTAAAAGGGACTTTCACCCATAATGAAGAAGGCCGTCAGAGCGCGCTCATTAATGCAAATAAAGGCTTAACTGTACGTTATTTTTTGGGCGATGATGTTAGCCCAGGCGCATCAATTGTCAGTATCGAACCAGGTATTGTCACCCTTCGAAGAAATGGCCAGGATGAGATTTTAAAACTGCCATTGCTATCCGAGCAGCACGAAAGACTCGCTAACACATCTCAGAAATTAGCACACACAACAATAAGCCCCAACCAACCTTCCACCACAACCCACATTAACAGTGGCTATACAAAGCCGAGTTCACAGATTGCAAACCAACACAAAATCAAACTACAAGAGCGGCTTGAGAAACTTCGAGCCAATCAACGGAAAAATTAAAATAAGTTCAGATGCCGCAAATGACAAAATTAAATAAATACATTTTACTGTGCTGTTTAATCGCCTCAGCACTCTCCCCTTTTGGCTTGCGAGCTGAAAATAACAACGGTATCACGCTCTCGCTCGACAATGCCGATGTCGCCGATTTAATACGCTGGGCATCGGAGGTTACCGATAAAAATATTATTCTTCACCCAAACGTTCAAGGCCGCGTTACCGTTATTGCGGGCGAGCCCATGAACGAAAGGGAAGCCTATGACGTATTCCTTTCAGTATTACAGGTACATGGGCTGGCAATTGTCGAGGAAGGTGATTCACTAAAGGTCATCCCCGATGCACAGGCCAAGCAGTCTCCTATTCCACTCACTGATAGTTCAGCCGCCCTGTCCGGCGAAAATATTGTAATTCAAGTAGTGCGCGTGAAAAACATTTCGGCAGCAAATGTCATTACCTTACTCCGCCCACTTGTGCCACAAACAAGTTATCTAGCAGCCTACCCTCAAACTAATACCATGATCATTGCCGACCGTGCTAGCAATATTCAGAAGCTCCTCAATATTATTGATCGCATTGACCAGGTGGGAACGATTAGCATCGAATTGATAAGCATTGAATTTGCCGACGCCAAAGATATTATCAGTGTGTTAAATAAGCTACTACCTAAAAAAGGTGGCGGGCAAGATCAAGGTATTTCGCCTTTTAATTTAGCGGTAGATGAACGCTCCAACAGTATTTTAATGACCGGCGACCCCGTTACCCGTCAACAGATTCACTCACTAATCAAACGACTTGATAAACCTTTGGACGGCGACGGCAATACTCAAGTCATACGAATACAGTACGCCACTGCCACCGATTTAGTGCCAATATTACAGAGTGTCAGTGGAAGTGTGCAAAAAGGGACTAAAGCGCAGGGCCTTATCAATGTCGATATCAGCATTGAAGCTCACGAGCAGCTCAATGCCCTGATAATAACCGCTCCGCCCTCACTTCTCGCTACCATGCGCGGGGTCATTGCCCACCTTGATATACCTCGCGCTCAAGTATTGGTTGAAGCCCTGATTGTAGAGGTGGGTGAAGACCTTGCCCACAACATTGGTATTGAATGGCAAAGCAACCCAGCCAGCACGGGTGAAGGCGTCGTCGGTGGTTTTAGCGAATTTCCCAGCAATGTAACACCTCTAAGCCTGGGTGATAACGGTCTACTCAATCTTGGCACTGGACTGTCATTGGGTTACTTCCGCGGTGGCAGCTTGCGAGGCATTATTAACATGCTAACTGGCGAAACCAATGCCAACGTTTTGTCTACGCCAACGATTCTTTCCCTTGATAACGAAGAAGCTGAAATTCTAGTGGGTGAAAACGTGCCATTTATTACGGGCTCTCAGCAAAGAGCCGGTGACATAGACCCCTTCCAAACAATTGAGCGACACGATATCGGCCTCATTCTAAAAGTCAAACCTCGCATCAATAATGACAACTCGGTGACATTGGATATTCAACAATCCGTCGAAAGCATTAGTCAAACTTCCGCCAATACAGCAGATATTATTACCAGTAAACGGGAGATCAAAACCCGCGTATTGATCGCTGATGATGAAGTTTTGGTACTTGGCGGCCTGATACGCGACGAGGTTACAAATAACGAAAGCAAGGTGCCAATCCTCGGTGACATCCCTATTCTTGGCAACTTGTTTAAAAGTAAAAGCACCTCAATTGTCAAAAAGAACTTAATGGTTTTTATTCACCCTCGCATAATTCAAAACCAAGCAAGTCGACGCACCTTAAGCCTCGACCGCTACAATCAGATGAGAGGTATACAAGAGCAGTATGATGTCAATGTGGAACAATTCTGGCTTCCCGGCTCTTCACCCATGCTGCCTGAATTAACGCCCAAGTCCGCAGTGCAACCCCAGTAACGTTGCCAGAATGAATCAAAAGCTACCTTACAACTTCGCTAAGCGCCATCAGGTATTACTCTCTGAGTGTGACGGCATTGCTAATCTTCGATTCTCACCCACAGCACAACTCTCTGCATTAACTGAAGCACAGCGCTTTGCTCAGACTCGTGTTGCTTTTGAAGCCATTGATCAAGTAGCGTTTGATGATGAACTTGCCCTACTGTACCAGGCGCGCGACCACAGCGCCGAAAGCCTCGCGGCTGATATTGGTGACGGGCTCAATTTAACCTCACTGGCCGATGCAGTACCCAAAATTGAAGACTTAATGGAACAAGAGGACGAAGCGCCGATTATTCGCCTGATCAACGCCATGCTCACCGAGGCCATAAAGCAAAGTGCATCGGATATCCATATTGAAACCTTTGAAACACGTATGTTAATTCGATTTCGGGTCGATGGCATATTGCGTGAAGTCTTAGAACCCAACCGCTCTTTGGCTCCCTTGCTTATTTCTAGAATTAAGGTCATGGCAAAGCTCGATATTGCCGAAAAGCGAGTACCACAAGATGGGCGTATTGGACTAAAGGTTGCCGGACGTGAAGTCGATGTGCGTGTCTCCACCATGCCATCCAATAATAGCGAGCGCGTGGTATTGCGCTTGCTGGACAAGCAGGCAGGGCGCCTTGATTTCTCGGCATTGGGTATGCGTGGGGCCGATCGCGATCGGCTCAACACCCTACTCAGCCGCCCCCATGGAATTCTTCTGGTGACTGGCCCGACCGGATCTGGAAAAACGACGACTCTCTACGCGGGGTTGCAAAGTATTCAAACTGGTAATAGTAATATTCTTACCATTGAAGACCCTGTTGAATACGACCTAGAAGGCATTGGTCAAACCCAGGTAAATCTAAAGGCGGGCATGACCTTTGCCAAGGGTTTAAGGGCTATTCTGCGCCAAGACCCCGATGTGGTTATGGTGGGTGAAATTCGCGACTTAGAAACGGCACAAGTTGCTATTCAGGCAAGCTTAACTGGGCATTTAGTGTTATCTACACTACACACCAATACCGCCATAGGCGCTATTACACGGCTTGAGGATATGGGCGTCGAGCCCTTTTTACTGGCCTCCAGTGTTGTCGGTGTTTTGGCTCAGCGCCTAGTCCGAACGCTCTGTCATGACTGTAGACAAGGGCACCGCCCTAACGAAGGTGAGTGCGAGCTACTTAATATTGAGACCAATAGCGAGGTACTTATTTATCGTCCCTCGGTGAGTGGCTGCGACAACTGTAATGGACAGGGTTACAAAGGCCGCAGCGGTATTTATGAGTTAATCGTCATCAATGATAGCTTGCGCAGCCTCATCCACGACAAAGCCTCTGAAGCAGATTTAAGTCGTGAGGCTCGCCACCAAGCTCCAGGTATTGCCGATGATGGCCGCAAGCACGTACTGACAGGCATCACCAGCCTGGAAGAAATTTTGCGTGTGACGCAGGACGTTTAATTATGCCGGCTTTTGATTATCTTGCGCTCAATACTACAGGCCGGAAAACACGTGGCGCTTTAGAGGCCGACAGCCCACGTGGTGCACGTCAGCAATTGAGAGCAAAAGGCCTGACACCACTGGAAGTACATGAAACAAAACAGCGCACTGAAAAGAGCAATAGTATTTTCAGCACCAACGCCCTGCCTGGTGCTGAGCTGGCCATGATCACCCGGCAGCTTGCCACCCTCATTCAAGCGGGAATGCCCCTGGAAACCTGTTTACAGGCAGTTGCCAAACAATCCGAACGCCACGGTACACGCCGGATTGTTCTCGCCGTGCGCGCTAAGGTTCGAGAGGGCTACAGTTTTGCCGACAGCCTGCAGCCCTTTCCCCGCGCTTTTCCAGATCTATATCGTTCAACGGTCCAGGCTGGCGAGCATTCCGGGCATCTCGACATGGTGCTGAACCGACTCGCCGACTATACCGAGTCACAACAACAGTTTCGGCAAAAAATACAATTAGCCTTGGTCTATCCGATTATCTTATTAATTATGTCACTACTGATTGTCGTGGGTTTAATGGTCTATGTGGTACCCGACATCGTGCAAGTAATTGTGGATGCCGGCCAGCAATTACCACTATTAACCCAAGTATTAGTGGACATCAGCTTTTTCTTATCCAACTGGGGCCATTGGTTACTTTTAGTATTGATAAGTCTTTTTATTGGCGCAAAGCTCCTACTGCAACAGCCGAGCTCTCAGTTACGCTGGCACCGACAATTACTCAATTTTTGGGTAATAAAACGTTACAGTCGCGGTAGTAATGCTGCGCGCTACATCAGTACGTTGGCTATTCTCAGTCGTAGTGGCATCCCTTTAGCAGAAGCGATGCCTATCGCCTCTTCTGTCATATCAAATACCTGTTTCAAGGCTGCGACTGGTGTGGCGCATAGTAAAGTTGAGGAAGGGATTAGCTTGAACCGCGCGTTAGAAGAAACAACTTATTTCCCCCCAATGATGCTCCAGCTCATCGCCAGTGGCGAGCAAAGTGGTGAACTCTCCGAGATGCTCCAACGTGCTGCGCAGAGCCAGGAGAATGATCTACAACAGCGTGTTGCCATGTTAGTGGGGATGTTTGAACCCATGACTCTATTAGCAATGGGGGCTATTGTGTTAACTATAGTATTGGCGGTTCTACTGCCCATTCTCAACCTCAATCAATTGGTACAGTGATGAACAAAAAACAGAACGGTTTTACACTGATCGAAATTATGGTCGTCGTCGTAATTTTGGGTATTCTCGGTGCTTTAATTGTCCCCAACATTATGGGTCGAACCGGTGAGGCTCGGGTTACTGCTGCAAAAAGCGATATACGCGCCATTGGCAATGCCCTGAACCTCTATCGGCTTGACAACTTTAACTACCCGTCAACCGACCAAGGGCTAGAAGCTTTAGCAGACAAACCCGGTGGCTTCCCGGAAGCCAAAAACTGGAACCCGGAAGGTTACCTGCCCAAACTACCCACTGATCCCTGGGGCAATAATTACCTATACATAAGCCCTGGTACCCACGGTCCCTACGACTTATATTCTCAGGGGGCCGACGGTAAGGAAGGTGGCGAGGGCCCTGGCAGTGATATATTGAGTTGGGAGCTGTGATCCAGCAACAACCCTCAAATATTGTAAGCCAACTCGGCTTTACACTACTGGAACTACTGATTGTTATCACCATAATCGGTATTCTTGCAGGAGTGGTCACTCTGTCCTTCGGAGCTGTTGATCAACGGCGTTTATCAGCTGAAGCCGACCGGTTGAGCCTAGCTTTAAACCAGGCAGCGGACGCCTCATTAATGCAGCAGGAAACAATTGCTTGGTTCTATGATAAAAAACAAAACCATTACGAATTTAGGCAGCTCGATCATGAAAATAATTGGGAATCATTAGAACAAGCACTATTTTCCTCTTATCAAATAAAAGTACCATCCTCCCTTATCATCGAGCGCTCCGACTCAAATAAAAGGGAATTATCTGCCGAAAGTGAAGCCAGTGAAGGCGCAGTAATTCCTAATATTATCTTCCTCAGCAGCGGAGAATACTCGCCATTCAAAATCACCCTAAGCGATAAAGATCTCACACCTATCAGCTTATACGGCAACGGATTTACTGCTATCCATTATTTAGACACGGCTCCATGAAACCCAATGTAGAAGGCTTCACGCTACTAGAAGTGATGATTGCACTGGTCATTTTTGGTGTCTGCGCTCTAGCGATCCTAGAACAGACATCGCGTAGTATTCACCAGCAAGCTCAACTGGAAGATAAAACGTTGGCACTTTGGGTCGCTGAAAACAATTTTGCATCCTTACGCCTACAAGCTAACTGGCCGAATACGGGCACTTCTCAAACTGTGGTTACCCTTGGCCAAAGAGAGTGGAGCGTCCAACAATTAGTCGACACAACAGCAAACCCCATGTTGCGAAAGATAACGCTGCATGTATCACGGAAGAACCAACCGGCTCCCCTTGTGTCCTTGAGCGGTTTTATGGGTGAGCACTAATGGCGCACCCTTTAAAGCCTTACGCTGAACAAAAGAGAGCATCGAGGGGTTTTACACTACTGGAAGTGATGATTGCTATCGCGATTTTTGCAGTTATCGGACTCGGTTGTTGGCAGGTACTCCATCACGTTACCACCTCAAAACAACGGCTGGAAGTACGATCTGAGCAACTACGCGAATTACAAAAAGCCTCGTGGTTGATTGCTAGGGATATTCGCAATTTGGTTGACCGCCCTATTCGTGACAATAATGGTCAACACGAAGCCGCCATAAGCTCGTTGATCACGGGTTACGCCCTATCACTGACTCGCAGCGGCTGGGTTAACCCGCTCAACCAGCCAAGAAGCACTCTGCAACGTGTAGCCTATACATTGGAGCCCAGTGACAATGGGAAAAGTTCACTGGTGCGCTATTACTGGCCAGTTTTAGATCGCGCACCCGAGACCGAGCCCCGAAAGCAGATTATTATAAGTGATGTCAGTCACTTTGAAGTTCAATTTATTGATAATTACGGAGAATCCCAGTTTCACTGGCCGCTAAGAAACGACAACTTTACTCCGCAAAACACAGCACAAAATAGCAGAAAAGATATAGCGCCTTTACCCGCAGGAATTATGCTTCGCCTCGGAATTGATCCTTTTGGGGAAATTGAACGCCTCTTCGCTCTACGTGATATAGAAGTCGCTCAATGACCTACCATCGCCAACAAGGGGCGGCGCTGATTAGCGTACTATTGATGTTTGCCATTATTACTATATTGGCCACACAGCTCATCACCAGATCCCAAGCGGACATTGAGCGCACTCGCTGGTTAGTGACGGAAGCACAAGCCTATCAATACGCATTAGGAGGTGAAGCCCTGGCACGCCAGGTCTTATGGCAACAACAGGCTAACTTAAAGGCAGAGGGTATCAACATCTCGCCGATTCCAAACTTACTACCTAAGTACCAACCTGAACAAGGACAAATGGCGATTGAAATTATTGATCTTCAGGGGCGCATCAACCTCAACAATGCTCTGAACAGTGATACAAGACACTCACCTATATCACGCATATTTAATGACCTATTATTAAAACCCGATTTAAACCAAAGCCTTAGCGATTGGCTGGATAGCGATATGACGCCACTTACAGGTGGCGCAGAGGACTTCCACTATCTTGCCTTGGAGGTACCCTATCGAACTGGCAACCAAGCCCTCGCCAGCAGTTCCGAATTAATGACACTCTTCGACATGCCGGTAGATGAGTTTCCAGTACTTAGACCTTATATAACAGCACTAAAGCAACCCACACCCATTAATATCAATACAGCACCCGAAATGGTTTTATCACTGATCAACGCCAACCTATCTGGTCAGCAAGTGGCGGGGTACCGGGATTCCCACCCAAGCGGTTACTCTTCAGTTGAAGAATTTCTTACTGCCGATGTTATGGCTGGTGTAAATATTGACCATAAATTATTAACCGTGACTTCCACAAATTACGCTGTCAAAATCAAGACCACAATAAATGACCGAACGCTGTGGCTTTTCTCACGACTAAATTTAGACAGCTCAACTGGGGATATCGCGCTTAACGCAAGAACCGTTGGTGAGCGTTTCATTGTTAACACTACTGACATAAACAAAGAAAACCAGGATGACACGGCAACTAAACCTCTATTTTGATTCCATCGACCCAGTCAATAGCGTCGCTTTCTCATTTGTAGAAAATGGTCAGATTATTGACAGCGCTACTATGCCATTGAAATCAATCATTTCTAATTATAACGAATGTGACGTAGCGATTATTATCCCAGGTGAGCAAGTGTTATCCCTGCAAATATCGGCTCCCAATGGTTCTCTTCGCCATCTCGCACAGGCACTGCCCTATTTACTCGAAGATGAGCTAGCGGCTCCTGTAGAGACACTACATATTGTTGCCACAAAAAAACGAGATGCCGATGGCAAGCTGCTCTGTGCGGTTATTGATAAGAATTTACTGCGGCATTATCTTCAATTGTTGGGTGAGTGTGGTATTTCACCGTTAGTTATGATTCCAGACTACTGGACACTCCCTAAACCTAATAGCCTAAATATTGTTCAGAAAGAACAACGACTATTAATTCGATTAAGCACAAATAACGGCCTGGCATTACCAATAACTATCGATAGATCCTTACTTTTAAAGCTGTGCCCGGAACTCTCCACGCAGCAGCTTGAAAACATCCCACAGTGGCAAGCCAGTCATTCTTGCTCAGCACCATTGAATCTTCTTCAGGGTGAGTTTTCTCCCCCCAGAAAAGCAAATCGACTTGCCTGGATAAAGCCTACTGCCATAACTATAAGTGTCTGTTTTGCGATCTTCATAAGCTATTTGCTAATATTGGGGTGGCACTTCAACCAGCAATCTGAGGAATTAAAGAATCAAGCAGCGGTTCACTATAAAACACTTTTTCCAAACGACAGGCGCATTGTGGATATTCGCCGTCAAATGCAGGCACATTTAAAACAAACCAGTGCAACTGAAAACGACTCTTTATTTTTTAAATTACTAAGTGCCCTTTCAACAGCTAAAGAAGCACAAGATGAGTTGTCAACTATTCGTAACATCCGCTTTGATCAAGACAGCACTTTCTTGCAACTAGAGTTTCAAACAACTTCAATAAACTACGCAAATACTATGCAGAATCATCTCCAGGGAAGCGGCCTAATAGCAGATATACTCTCTGCCAACAGTAATGCTGAAGGGGTCGTTGTTAGGTTGCGCATTCAACCGAGACCAAGCCAATGAAGAGCATAGCCCGGTACTACAAAAGCCTATCGGACAAAGAACAGTTTGCACTGAACATACTCGCTGCAGTGTTGGCACCGCTCTTATTGTATTTTCTTTTGGTTAACCCGAGTCTTTCTTACTACCTGTCAGCAAAACAAGAATACGCCTATAATCACGACCTGGTGACCTGGATCGGCGAGAATGAATCAAAAGTCACCCTCAAGCCCAAAACTTTAAAGAACGAATCTGACAAGCCTTTACTACAAACCATTTCAGCATCAGCTGAAGCCGGTGGAATCAAACTTTCCAGACTTCAGCCCGAGAGTTCTACTCAAGTTCGTATTTGGCTGAATGATACGGAATTTGCAGTATTAGCCCACTGGCTATCAAAGCTTATACAACAATCGGGGTTAACGATTGCCTCTATATCAATAGATAAAACCAGCAAACCTGGTATTGTGAATGCTCAGTGCCTACTGGCAAAAAATTGAGCCAATCAACCCTGAGACATCGTATAAATAACATCAGCATGATGCTACAAGCATATTTCATCTATTAGCATGTAATTCAAGAATGAGCATTACGACAAAAATCACAAGAAAATAATTGGGCGGGGCTGCGTATCTAAGCCATTTGACATTGGATGTTTTAGCCAGCAGATTACTACCGACTCTCGGAATGCTGTAAGTGGCTGAATGAAGATTTTTAGCCCAATAGCGCTATACTCAAGTTGAATTGGAGTAAATCCCACCAAGTATCTGTTTCATTACTACAGATTACTCCATCCCTTTAAAAAACTAGCAGATGGAGACTGTCGATGAAAACCACCTCTCGATTTTTCAATCTTCTCAAAGCCAGCGTAACTTTGCTGGTTACGGTCGTTGGGATACTTTTCGGGACTGACGATGATGAAACCGAAGACCGCCCCCTGGCAGATGGCTCAGACCTGTTTGGCGAGTACAACTTTCGTACAGGGGAAATGGATTCGGGTAGTGATCCGAACGGATGGTACGAGGAAGATATGTAGCTATTATTATTTCTTCATCCCTTTTGAAACTGCCATTTTACCCACACTTCCACCCTGCTTTCCTGCATCATCGGCTGGTCGGGCCATCGGCGCAGTTGCAGCTGTAATAGATCTTCCGACATTAACCCCCGCCCAAGCCATCATCCCACTCCACAATAATGGTAGACCCAAGTAGAGACTGGTTGTGATCATATTCAGCAACATTCGCTTGGCGTCGTGCTCACCAGGGTTGGCAAACATCTGCAGGAATACATTTACATCGGGGTACATAGAAAGAATCAGGTTCTGATCTACCCACATGGCCAGGTACCAGAGCACACTCCAGAATTTGATGGTAAAGATCGCCATCGCCCCTACCACCATTATGGCAATTGAATAGCGCGATAACACCACTACCATCGGTAGCAGTGCATAAACCCCCAACAACATAACAGCCTGCACCATAGGCAATGCTTGCAATACAGCGGTCATGGTGACGGAGAACAGAGCTGATGCACTCACCACTCCAGCTGTTGTAAGGCCTCCTTTGAGAATATTTCCGGCGGCATTTATCAGGCCAGAACTACTGGCGTTGTGCGCGGTTAAATCATTGTTTGACCACGATGGCGGTGCATTACTCAGCACGGTTTTTACTACCGCATCATTTTGTTGCTCGCTAGCCAGTGCCGGGGCAACCGCTACCACTAAGCCGGAAAACCCCGTCGAAGTTGCGTCGGCCTCGGTGATTAGCTTTTCTCGCAATCCGATGGCGGCGTCTTGCCACCACTGTTTGCAGTAAGGTTTACCCCAGGGTGGTGGCGTGGCTGGGTTGTATTCGGTATCTCTTGTCGCATTGTAGGCCCAGCCAGTGATTTGATTGGCCGGGCGTAAAGTATCGTAATAGCCTGGTGTGTCTCGGTAGACATGAGAGCCCATCCAGTCAGGATCATCTGTGCCATAGCTTGTCAGCAGTGCTGTGACCCCTACAATGGCTGGCCTTTCTGCCTGATATTTTGACCGTGCGGGAATATAACACTGACTGAAAAAATCGCTGACTTCCTGTCGTAAGCGTGGGTCTGCAATGGTGGCCAGCCGAGCCTGCTGCTCAAAGGTACGCATATCGGATGTTGTCGGCAAACCTTCAACCACCGCATGACCAAAACCGGAACTCATCGCCATAACGGCATGCCACCAGGCCGGGACATTGACGATAGCAGGTGTTCCTGTAAAACCTGTTGAACCGTAGGTGCTTTGGGGCGATGCGATTGTCGCCGTTGGTGGTGTTGCATTCAGCAATGTGGGCGGAGGCTCATAGGATAGAGTGCCTGCATTCAACGGCGTCAAAGCCGCCGGTTGGCCTGCTAGCACAACAACCAGCAGTGCCATGAACATGTCGATTTCCATGCGCCGTAACGATAGGCCACTCGCGTGACCCACCTCACCGCCTTGTGCAGGCTCTCGCCAGTTATCAATCAAGATCCCGAAAAACGGCAAATAGACAATACCGGTACCCACTAATACATCCCACAGGATGCCGTAGAACGTCCAGCCAAACAGGGTAGTAAAGAGTTCGAGATAACCGTCGACACTCATCCGTTTCTACCCGCCACGATGGCCGTCAACTTGACGAGTAGACTTTGGCCCAGAATCAATTCGATCACGATCAACCATCCGACGATGCGCCAACGACACGCTTTTAATTGTTGAGCCTTATCGATATTGATGCGGTCTGACTCGACCAACCAGAGGCAAAAGCCTGGCCAAGCGAACGCCAATCCACCGATCAATGTCCATCTCATACCAGACAGAACTGGCTGCCACTGAAGGATGTGCTCGCGGATGCTTATTACCGAGTGAGTTTGAACGCTGCTCCACAGAAAG
Organism: Cellvibrionales bacterium UBA3090; assembly: GCA_002367235.1. Classification (GTDB taxonomy): domain Bacteria; phylum Pseudomonadota; class Gammaproteobacteria; order Pseudomonadales; family Porticoccaceae; genus Porticoccus. Next base: position 16,810 of record DFBC01000112.1, on the reverse strand, counting down.
AATCCGGCTAACAGGGTTAGCAACGCTGTTACCAGGCTCAAGCATAGGAACCCTTTCCTTTTCGATCGAGTATTACTGAACACGGCCACCTCGCAGCGGATTGGGATCCAAAGTGGGTACTTCGGGCACTATGAGCGAACTTTGTCGTTTTGCTGCTGAACGCTTCAGGAGTAGTGCGACCGTGTCAGAGACCACCTCCTTACGCACCCGGGTTTCAAATAGCAGGTTTTCAATTTCCTTATCGAGTTCTGCAATGGAGACATCTGCATGTTCCCTCGCCACTTCAGTGGCATAAACCTCGGGTACCTGTCTGCCCGATAGCAACAACCGGCGCGCAAACAGTGCTTTTTCAATGGTGCGAGCAGTGCTTATCTCAGCAACGAGACGACCCATAATCAAACCCTGCTCGGAGGCGGGCATCTCGCGGATAGCTTCAATCAGCTGCCGAGTAATAGCCACCCCAGGCGCGGTGATCTGGTCGAGATTCGCCAAGGTTGGCGGCGTAGCACCACTGACAAGATTCTGGATTTCAGTAGTGACGGCAGCTGACTCTTGATTGAGCTTGGGCAACAGGCCTGTACCCGGAACACTGTCCTTACGACAAGTGTCACAGGTGGTAACAATGTTTTCGCCCACCACACCCACTGTCCAATCACGGGCCTGAGCAGGCGAGACCCAAATTTCAGACAACCGAGTTGCCGACGCCACAGGAACAGAGCTGGTGTCGGTGATCGCCCGGTTCATATTGATGTTGTAACCAGCCTCGACGATATCGCCGGTAAACTCCAACACGGGCTGGCCGCTACCACCGGCCTGACCTCCAATCCAGGGCACACCGTTATCTCCGTTGGATGACTCCACCGTAGTTTTGGCGGTGACAGCATCATTGCCGCCAATACCCATCTGCACTTTCCAATCATTGCCTTTGGATAGGGTAATCAAATCTGCATAAGGGTTCTTACCCTGCGCAACTTCAGCCTCCATTTGCTCACAAGACTTAGTGGCCAGTTGCATGGTTTCTTCCGCCTTGAGCAAGGCATTTTGAAACAAGTCATAGAGACCCGGATTGGCACGCTGCAAAATCAAGGCCGGCAAGGACGCTATGGCACCGGTGGCGGCCGCCGTCATGGCATTCATCATATTGTCGACGCCGGTACCAATGTTGTTCAAGGTATTGGTCACCGCAGCCACCGGATCAAACTTGCCACAGCTATACCCCAAGCCTAACTGCGCTGAACCATCCAGAGTCACAGAAACCACGGAGGGATTGGCTGGTACCGAGACCGGTTCTGCACCACCGATTTCGTAATACCACAGACCGTCTTCGGTTGGCGCTTGTGCGGCGTAGGTATCGACGGCACAGAAAATAATAGCCGCGCCGATCAGGCCGGTGATGCGGGATTTCTCGATCATGGTGGGTAGTTAATCCAGTTAATGTCGAACAGGAATAACCCTTCCCGCTCACAACAGGAGTAGGGTCGCCACAGGTTCCAGACGTAATCCCCTTCTGCATCTACTCGCCCGCCACCCCAACCATTCACACTGGCCAAATCATTGGTGCCGAAAACAGCACAGGTGGATTCCGCTTTGGGGAGCAGCATCTGCCACTCACCGGTATCCGGATCATCCTCAACCAGCGGGCCGGGGAACCAGACTTTTTGGCCAGAGCCGGAGGAACTAGAAATTGGCACATATATATGCGGCTGCCCTGTTCGCGTTACGATATCGCCCGCCCTTTGCGCATTGATCGCGGCCGCTTTGGGTTCTTCTGCCTGCGTTGTCCAGCCAGTACGGGGATAGGCCCCACCCCATGTTTGTAATGGCCAGCTGCCGATTTCCCTCAGACCTGGAATCAGACTGGCGGGATAGAACATTTCCGGAATCTCCATACGCCAGGACAGCGCATCGAGACCCGACAAAAAGTACGGATAGAATGAAGTCGTTTCCGATTCGCACAAGTAGCCAGTACCCGCCAAAACACCTGACAGCGAACTTAGCGGGTGACCGATCACATCTGTTTCTCGAAACACCAGATTTCGGTGATCGCGGTTACCCTGTCCCCCTTCAGTTCTATTCCCAGCACTATCAATGGGAACCGATATCAAGCTGCCTAACAGGCCATTTGCAGCAGTTTTTTGTGCAAGCCCCAGTGTGCTGCGAATCTCCAGCCAGGGGTTGTCACCCAGCTCGTTGTAGCTGCTGACCACTGCATCGGGTTGATAGTGGCCAACTTTTATAGAGGTCTCGACACTGCATTCGTAGATTGAACAACGCAACCAAAAGCAGATGCCGACCGGCATCCAGCGCATGCAACTCAATGCCGCGCTGGTCGTCTGTGCGACAATTTCCGGGGTGGTGATGGTGCCAGTGTTACCAATCAATGGCGTACACAGCAGCAAGATCAACCAGCCGCGATACAAGGCCACCTTCATTGTCGTGCGCCCTCTGCCTGCCACTGCTGATAGACTTGGGTTGCCGCCTTGGTATCGGTTATTCCATACACCACCGCCTGACCATCGAACACGATGGCTGGGTAGCGATCAATACCATACTGCAGGGCTTGTGCCAGTCCTTTGGCAGTGTTTTCCAGCTCACCACTGATGTGGGCATCCATCCGTTGGAAGCGTTGCAGAGCCAACTGTTTGGCTTTCTCTGGTTCGCTGGGTAAATCCTTGGAGAGTGATTGCTGTAGCTGGTGAATGCAGTCTATCACGTAGACGGTTGTATTTTCGGTAGCGCTGACGACCTGGAGCTTCGAAGCGGTAAATACCTCAATCGCAGGTGCTTCCTCTTTGGCCCAGGCCGGCGCATTTTGCGTGCCCGTTAGAACCATCGAGATAATGAAATAAGCCTTTGCGACATTCACTGACGATCATCCAGAACCAGATAGCGTTGATGAGGTGACAATCCTGCTCGATTCGGGATTCTGGCAAAACGGTTTATTCAGACTTCGTTGGTCGAGGTTTCTGGTCGAGCGGTGGTGAGGTTTCTATAATGGGGGCCAATTGACTACGTCGAATACTTCCTGAAATGGACTTTAGCCCCATCATCCAACAAGTCTTTAACGCACTGTGGTATCTCATTCCACTGGCCATACTTGCTGGTATTCTCAAATCGCCCTGGTTCAAAGGGATCGCTGGTGAGTTTCTGGTGAATACGGCCGCACGGCGGTTTCTTCCAAAGGACGAGTACCACCTGATCAAAGATGTGACATTACAAACCGACGATGGCACCACACAGATCGACCACATCATTGTGTCGCGCTATGGCGTATTCGTGATCGAAACCAAAAACATGAAGGGTTGGATATTTGGCTCAGCCAACCAGAGAACCTGGACGCAGAAAATCTACAAGCACACCAACAAGTTTCAGAACCCCCTGCACCAGAACTATAAACACATCAAAACCCTTGAAGTCCTGCTGGATATTCCTGCCACAGCGATCCACTCGCTGGTGGTGTTTGTCGGCGATTCCACGTTCAAGACAGACATGCCCGACAATGTTACCTATGCCGGTGGTTACATTCGTCATATCAAGTCCAGATGTGAGGTGGTGCTCAGCCAGGCCGATGTGGAGGCTGTGACTGCTCAAATCGAGCAACTGAGATTGCAACAAGGGCTGACCACCAACCGGCAACATGTCCGCCATCTGAGCCAGAAGAAGGCCCTCTCACCGCCGAGTACACCGCAGTGCCCAAAGTGCCCAAAGTGCGGTGATGCAATGCTGCTAAGAACTGCCAGAAAGGGTAAAAGCGCCGGAAGTGAGGTTTGGGGATGCGCAACCTTTCCAGCATGCCGTGGGGTAGTGAAATAGCTGAGGTTAACGATAATAAGATAGTAATCTTGCTTTGATTGAAGTCTAAACGAACAAACTGCAATGATTCTAGGGAACCTCATTCAACTAATCCGATCGTTTGAAACTTGGTATAGTGTCTGATAAAAACTCTCATAACGAGCTTTTTCGAGTTCGCAAATAGGGCGGATTCATACAATAAGTGCACTTCCTCTCCTTAGTTTCATGCGAGGGCAGCTCTGCGCTACAAGCGGACACTCGCTATTCAATCCTCAACATTAAGTACCCATCTGCATCAATTTCGGGATAATTCGTTTTGTATTGATAGTCGCTTTTCCACGAATTAGAATCCCATAATGTCGTGAATTGGGACCTGTAATTGAAGTGCAAGGTGGAATCCGGTGTGCCGTATTTAATAAGCCTCGCCATCGCGATCTCGTCAGGATGTTTAAAGTAGTTGCCGTTAGTGGACACTAGATAATGCTTACAGTCCATTAGCGCGAGTAGTTCAATCGACAGGTTGTAGCTACTGCCATGGTGAGGCACTTTAAATACGTCCAGTTGCAGCGGGTTATCAATTGTTGCCCCCAATCGCTTGAGGCAGTCGATCAGTAGATCAGCGTGCGCGTCGCCGGACAGAAGTATTCTATTTCCATTGTATTCGAGAATAAAGGCGATGCTTGTGCCATTGGAAGCTGAGCCGTCTTTTTCAAATGGAGTATCGGCTAACTCATCAATATCCAATGCGCCCATTCCCTCATCATCATTGTCACTAACCGCATAGTCTTCTACGGAGGAGCCGGGCACTATCCCCGCTTTCTTACATTCCTTTTCCCAGATGCTGGTCATCTTATCTAATTTTTGGCGATCCGGAGAAATAAGGGTCAGCTTTAAATCGCCCAGTTGTATCTCATTAGCAGCGCCAGTATCTCCCACTTCTACCGGACGACCATTAAATTGTTTGTTCCATGGCCAGTTATTTTTGAGAATTTGAGTGCTGAGGTTCTCCCCCATTTTTGCGCCAAACTCTTCCATATCTTCATCGTTTGCCGGCACTTCAATGGCATTTCCATGCAGGTGCTCCCAGGTATTAAACCAGAAGTCCTTTACATGGATAGTGAGATCCCGGTCCTCCGCAAACTTCTGCATTCCATCGATATGATCGCGGTCCACATGCGTGACCACCACTAATTCCAGCGTATCAATGTTTGATTCCCGCAAATACTCTTTGAGCGCATGACTATAAGTCCAAGCTCTTCCCGCATCAATTAATATGTACTTTTTATCATCGTCGCCATAGCCGATTAAGATGCAGTCACCCTCTTTTGCAGGAAACAGGGTGATTTCAAAGAGTTTGCTCATGGGGTTCCGATTCTTCAGCTGTATTGAACTGGGAATATTGAATGGACAAAAAAGGCTGGGAAGGATCAGTTCGCTTGGCGATGGTCTGCAAATGCTGCAAACGATTTTCGCACTCGATGTCTCCTTCTCTTGCGAAATAACGCATACCATCCATCATTAGCTTTAAGCCAAAAGTAAAAAATGGCAGGCCCCTATCATAAGCTTTCAATAACGCCCCTTTTGCATCACTCACATTTTTATCGCGTAGTAAGAAATGTAACGCCGAGTACAAAATGGCGCCATCTGGCAGCCATTCAAACCAGTTATATAAATTGTGAATCCACTGCTTCCAGCTTTCAGAGTCCGATTGATATTTTTCCGAATTTAGACCAAGCACTAAAAGATAGCCGCCCAAAGTGGCAGTAAATGGGTAGGATACTTTTTGAAATAACATTGCTTGCGCGCGGTCTAGAGTAATAAATTTGGTCGCCTGATGAATGGCTCCCATATTAATATAACCAAGAATCGAGTTAATCATCGGATTGCCAACAGTTAATGAGACATTAATGTCGCCACTGACACTGTTCCGGTCGATTAATAAATCAATATCGGCTTCGTAATGCGGAACCATCCACGGCGTTGGCAAGCAGATCAGCGTCGCGCCCGAAGTATACATCAGGGATAGATAATTGCGTTTTAAGCTATCGCCCTGAAGGAAATATTGCTCTTCTGATTGTTCAATTTCGTTTAGTACGCCGGAGTGACATAGTCGGTAGGACACCAAATGATCATCTTCGCAGGTCGAATTCGCTAGTTTTTTAGCTTCACCCAATCGCAATTCGGCAGTCGCTGCACTGAGGTCTTCTGTAATGATGTTGCTGATATGGTCGATATTCTTGCCTGACGAATTTGTCGACGCGCTCGGGATTTCGAAATCAACATTGGACAGCTGAAAATCGCGCTGGCTGTGGCTAGCGATTCGAGGGAGGTGAGTGGTTTGTGGACGTAAACCGGTTTCGAACGACAGCTTAAAATCGCTGTGACTGGGGATTGTGATTCGAATAGGCTGACCCGTTTGCGGGTGTGAAGCGGTTTTTAACACTGGCGGTTTGGCATGTTTAAAATACCCAGCCATAGCGTGCATGCTGGTCCACTCGTGTGGGCCATCGTGTGGAATATACACCCTGATCTTTGGGTCATCTTCATCGTTGGCTATGTTAAAGGTCTCAGTATGCATATCGCCATTGGGCAGCATCAGTTGCAACAGATAGCTCCCTTCGTCCAGGTGGTCTAATTCCCCGATCCTTACGTGGTCGGTATTCCTAGATTGATCAAACATCGGAACGACAATGTCACACAAATAACTACCCCCCTTGGTTTTATCCAGGCGGTAGACAGACCCAGTCAGTGCCTCATCAGACTCTTTGTCATATAACAGGCTTAGCGCAGCAATAGATACACTCATAGTTTCACCTTTATGCTGATTTCTCTGTAAGGAGGAAACACATACTCCCCCTCCCGATCTCCTCGCCGAGTGTCGACTTTTGCAACGAAATCATACCGGCCGTGAGGCAGATTCAATTCCCAATCATCCGCACAGGGTGCCCGCTCATCACTAAAGCTGTCGCCGCCACTGACCGACAAGTACGCGTTTTCATTATCCTGTTTCGGATCGCAAAAAACAGTCACCGGAATGATGGGTTCACTCTTTGGAAAATGTATTTCATACTGAGACATATACGCGATAGGATTTTTAATTTTATCGCCTCTTAGCGAAAGGCCGTGGTGAATCGCAGCATTGAGCTCATGGGTTTCTACCCGCCAGCGCCCGTCAGCTATTCGGTTATGACTGCCCTTACCATCTAGCCCCTTAATCAATTCTTCGGTAAAGTAACTCGGTTTATTTTTACGGCCATAGGCTTTCTCCCCCCCGATGGTTGAATAAAATACCGCCAGATTAAATTCAGAATCAAAAGGCCGGTTGCGGTCATTTTGGATAATGGCGTTACCGGTTTCGGTTGTACGTGTGGCAATATCGGACACTACACGGCAGGCATCCACGAAATAGCATTGATACGATGCTTTGCACTGCTGCATGCCTTGATAAAAATTAAGAAAATCGATAGCGCCTTCCATGGGAAAATCCTCGGCTTCGCCGTAGTCGGAGAGCAATAAGGTAATGCCCTCCAGGCCTTGTGAGACCCCGTGTCCACAGAAGAAAAACAGCATGAGGTTCTTTTCATTCCTATCCCCGAATTGTTTCCACTCTCTGATTGCTTTTTTTACATTAGTGATACTAGCGACAGGGGGAACAGCTGAACCAGGAATATCATCAAGCTTGTGTAGATTAGGATGATCGTAGCTAACATTGCCGCCGGGCTCGGAGAGCAGTAGCGATATTGTAGCCAAGTCCTTGTCTGGATGATTGAACTCATCGAGCAGCCAATCGCAAAATTTTCTTGCTGAAGCCGGAGGTGAGGAAAGCTGGCTCAGGCCGCCATCCTTACTGGTTGGCTCGCCCTCTCCACCTGGTAGGTGCGCGTAATGACCAACGCCAATGATGATCGCATGTGTCGTTGGCGCAGCGCTATCCAGAGCCGCCTGATTTTTATGAATAAGGTAAGTGTCTGCCATCACGTTTTAATGCGGTTATAGGTTAATCGAGAAAAAGTGCGCTCTGCATAGTACATATAATGAGAAGGCCTTTAGCCACGCAAGCGTGGATCAAATAGCTGTTCATCCGAAGCTTTCTTTGTATTAAGGTTTTAACGCTTAGCAGGGCGCTCCTCTATCTATGCGAGTTGTATTAACAACGGGAATGTCTTCACAGTTTTTAACATTGCTGGGCTTGTAATGACACTCGCCTAGCGCCATTCGATCAAAAACCGATTGGTGGACGCTTTCGTTGTCTGGTAGGTGCCGACCGATTTGCCTCTCGTATGGCCCCATTACTTTGTAGAGGACGGTCATAGAATCGTTTAATACAGAGTAAAAACAGGCGCGAAAGTATGAGAGGTAATGGCTGTCAAACTCCAGGCCTAACTTTTCCGCCCTCTCGATGATCCAGTGCAATGGTTCATTGGCCAAGCCATCGGGAGAATAACTTCCCCCAACATTCTTGTGAACCCCGGCAAACCAAGCTTGTTCCAGCTGTCCTTGCCAGTTTGGTGGTCGTTTCCAAATTGAAGGTTTAAAGGGTTTTCGACGCTCATCGATGGCCAGTGCGTGAGCCGCGTTCTCAATATGAGCATTTAAGCCCACATCATGAAACTTATATTTACCCTTGTTGAATAGCTGGCCGATCACTCCCGGAGCGCCGAGTGCGCCAACCGTATCCCAAACACCAATGAACTTGATCGGCGGGCAAGGCTGATGATCCTGAACTTTGTGAAACGCTCTTTCCCAATCCTTGGACCCTTCGCTTTTACTTTTCTCGTAACAGGTATAAATGTCCGGCACAAAATAATCATCATCCTTTTCAACCAAACCGAATTTATTCATGAACCCGACTAAGCTTCTAGCGGTGTATGCGCCTCGGCTAAAACCAAATAGGTAGATTTCATCACCTACTTCGTAGTTATACGCGATAAACCGGTAAAGCTTTAGGATGTTCAGCTCAATGCCTTTTCCAAAGGCGCCCCCGGTGAATGTGTCCAGCGGGCCATTGGTGCCAACCCCCTCCAAGTAGTAAACAATTTGAGGTGTGCCATCGTCAGCCGTGGGTTTGATGGCTCGTGCTACTTTGGTGACATTGGTTGGATGTCGGCGACCGGTCTTCTTATCCACCATATCTCTGGTATTCCACGTCCCATCAGAGCAAAGAATTATCCTTTTCATAAGAAACACTCATTTTTATTCATGCAAAGGTGCTTAAGTAAGCTAAACAAACCCCATAATCAAAAACTGGCCTTCCCTACAACTCGACGGGACTCCAACCAATTGACCAAATCTTATCAGCCTAGAAACATAATTCAACTATGGAATCCACTTTGGGCCGATAATCGCCGTGCTGCTTAAAGCATTTACCAACACGAAAGCGGATCGTTGTCACCACAGCCCCTACCCTCGGTAGTGAGTATTTTATCGAGACTGCTCAATGCGCCGAGCGATCTCATAAGCCGCTTCCAATTCCGAACAGTTTTTCTCACGCATAATCGCTGCACGTTCAGCCTTTTCATGTTTTTCTGTCATCGCCAGTGCGAGTGATAAGGGCGGCGGAACATTACGAAACAGAGCCTCAACCTTGTCGGCCAAGACCACACCTTCAACGTATTTACCGGGCTCTTTGCGTGCGGAAAGTAAAAGATTACGCTGCTCGTCATTGAGGTCTTTAAAACGGGCAATCTGCTCCACTTCTTCCTTAGGCATCACCAGGCAGAGCCACCACTCCATCATATTGAGCATTTTGCGGCTGGCATCTGGGAAATCTTCCAGGTTTTGAGTGGCAATCCAGAACCAGGCACCCAGCTTGCGCCACATCTTGGTTATTTTGACGACGTAACGAGCCAGCAAAGGGTTGGTGGTAATGATGTGGCCTTCATCGGTCACCACCAAAGTAGGTCGTTCATCGTGCTGATACCGTTCAACCAGATCATTGATATGGCTCATCATGGACAGGTAGGCCACGGTCAACTGATCTTCGTAGCCTTCTCTTGCCAATATGCCCATTTCTAAGATGGTGACATCAGCCTCCGGCCAAGGTTTTCCCGGACGATTAAAGAAGTGGCCCGCCAACCCTGAGCAAAATAAGTCCATGCCGTCACCCATTTCAATAGCGCGATTACGACGGTGCTCAGGCAATGTACTGTCTCGTGCAATAGTCTGAAACGCTTTGACCACATCACCCGTCACAACCTGTGGGCGCTTGTTTTCTTTTACGGTTTTTGCAGCGAGAAAAATAGCATTGCGTATCAACAATCGGTCTGCACGGGTAAGCCTGGCATCTTCACGCTCATCACCGCCGGTGATCATAATGCGTGCAGCAATTTCCATCTCACCCAAAATATCTCGGCCACCCGCTTCACTGTCTAATTCTTCTTCATCCTCCAACGGTGCATCTTGCAAAGCATCTGAGGCTGTCACCTTATTAAATACTTGTTTCTTATCCAGCAGGCGCAAGGCATCGGCAAAAGGCGGCAGGCTCACATCCACATTAGGGTTCAAGGTGATTTGATTAACCGATAAACCGTGGGCTTTAAAGTGCTGACCCAATAATGAAAAAGAGGCTCCGGCTTCAATAATAAAAATACGTGGGTGGTGATTGGCCATCATTTGTTGCAGCAGGTATACCAGTAACGCTGACTTACCCGCACCGGTTGGCCCAAGGATTAACATATGGGCATTCTTCTTACGATCATCTTGATTCAAGGGATCAAAGACCAGGGGTTCTGCACCCCGGTTATAGAACACCAGGCCAGGATGCCCAGTACCCCGCGAACGTCCGTAGAACGGCAATAAGTTAGCCGTATGGCGGGAAAACACGAGACGCGAACGACGTCGTGATTTATCCAGGTCAACATCATAGGCCATCGGTAAATTACGTATGTAGCTGTCCAGCGTTAATAGATCAGCTTCGCGAGTAATCGGCTGTAAGCCATTGGGTAGTAGCAGTGCGTTCAGACGATTAATATTATTACGCAGCCCTCTTTGACTCTCTCCCCGCAGATAAAAAGCCATACTCAAAGGATACAATTTATTGCCCTGGGCCATTTCCCGCTCGACTTGCTCGGCATCTTCACGAGTGATCATCGCTTCCGCCATATCGCCCACCGAGGCGCGTTTGATTTGCGCGATATGATTACGCGTGGTGTCCTGAGGTTTTATGGTTAGGGTCAAAGCCATGATAGTGTGCTCTGGCAAACGGTCAAAGAGCGAGAACACTTGATCGCCCACCTGACGCTCAGCGGTGAAGTGGCCGACATCCGGGGGACGCCGTAAGCTCTGAATGGAAACGATGGTGTGAGGCAGGTTATCGAACAACCAGCTTGAGGTGGCTTTATCCGATTGTGGTAACGACAAGGTAAGCTGTTCAGCAAAGTCATAACCAAAGGGCAAGTGGTCATCACCTGGATACGGTGCCAGCTCAAGTAACTTTGCCGTATCACCTTGGGCCATTTCTGGATCAGGGTTGAACCAGCACACCATCCATTCATAAAAGGCTTTGCCTGTCGCTCGACGCGCTTTGACACCCGCTGAGGCAAGGGAGGCTATCCATTTAACAGCTACGTCATTCAGGTCTTCTTCCACTTCAATCACAGAGGGCAGTCTGCTGTGGGGTTTTAAGCGACGATAAAGCACCACCCTGATGCGTCGGATCTGGCCCTGCCAGCGTGCACCCGTCACCGTGGTATCTTCGAACAATCCACCCTTGCGGGAAATTTCCTTGAGATGGGCAGACATGACCGATTGATAATGGCGGGTAAATTCCGACGGCCTTGCACGCGGTTGCGCGTAGTCCGCTAGCGATTGTGCAAAACCCGAAAGGCTGGGCTCATCCTGCACATAGACCTGAAGGATCCAGGGCGCATCATCGAGCTCTGGTAAAGCTTCGTTAATGGCTGTTTGTATAGCATCACGCAGATGGGCCATAAAAGCAGGTGTTCGGGCTTCGCAGCCCACGGGCTCGATTTCAAATAAGGCACCCATGCTAATGCCATCGTCCAATAAAAATGTTTGGCTATCCCCATGGTATTCCACCCATGGCAGTAAATCGGTAAAGGATCCCGGTCGTTGATAGCATTGCTTTACGGCTGCGGTGGTTAACGGTGCGGTCATTAAAGGTGACGAGGTATCATCAAAATCACTGTCGTCCATGGGTTTATTATTCATCCCTTATTGACTCCGCTTCTATTTTCGTCGGCTTAATCAGCGGCTCACGGGTAGCATCCTTTATCAAACCACTGTGTACTTCACCGGGAAGCGCATACTCAACTTTCTCATAGAAGGGAAACGAGGTGACATAGCCTGGTACGGGGCTTCGCTCATCACCGGAGAGATGGGGAAATATGTACATCACCAGCGTGGGGTTTGCTAAGCGGGGAAAGACTGTATCGATTTCGTTAGCGGCTTCTCTCACAAAGCCCGCGTAGTGTTCAATACCGGCCTGCGGTAAAGACCGCGTCGCTCGAGAGCTCTCATTTGTCAGCCGGGTATTGGCCATGTGCTGATCGTAAATGGCCTTCATTGTCGGCCCATCCTGGGGCAGAACAGATTCTTTAGAGCTGGCACAGCCAATCATCAGCAGACTAATCAAGACCGGGAACACGCCGAGGGCGTGTTGAAAGATTTGTGGAATTTGCATGATAAAGTTTCCTGCCATTGGTGTGAAAATCGATGGGAAGTTCATGGTCAACGTGAATAGCCAACTCAATACCAGCGGGAACAAATATGGCATCAAAGCTTTGCGCCTGACGCTCCCGCAGCCATTCGGCAATTTCCTGACTACTACCGCTCAGGGTTTTACCAAGAATGTATTTTCCGGCTTGACCGGTGACGGTATTGGAGACAGTGCCGGAGTCACTCAACAGGGTTGTGGTCTCAGACTGAGCGGCAGCACTAGCCGCCGCTTCCATGGCCGAAGCACCGATACGCTGCGTTAAAAAGGCAGGCGCATTCGTTTTACGCGCACCAGTAATACAGGGAATACCGCGGGCATCGGATATCCAGCCCAGTGATTTTTCTTGGCCACCTCGGGAGGCGGTTCCACTGGAACCACTGCCGTCATCATCACTGGAGATCGTATGTATCGTGCCATCTTCAAAAACAAAGGTGACGGATTCAAGCTGTCCAGACACGCAAGACAAAGTCCAGTCACCAATGGCCGTGCCACTCCACACCATGCCCTGTAGACCCGGAATCCTGAGGCCATTGGCAGCCAGATTATCCTTACCCACTAACACCTTGAAGGGCATGGGATCATGCACCTGGCCCTGAACCGGCACTCGACCTACCAATGCCGTCATAGCCGTTGATCCGATCAAGGTGGCATTGCGCGGCACGGTATAAACAGGAATGGCGCTGTTGATTGCCTTTGCTCCACTCTTGAGTAGAGCTTCTCCTCGAGGCTGGACAGTGGTCAGAGCGCTCTTTGTGGAGCGCCCAAAGCGGCTCAATAGATTCCCGTCCTCAGCAGGTGGGCCAACCGTTTTCTCGAGTGATTCAACCCAAACCAGAGTCTCCACACTCTGGGGCGATGAACTTAATCCATCCAGACCCAGGCCCACCGGTATATCAGAGGGATTGGAATCTTCGACGAGATAGCGCTGCCGGTCGGAGAGTGATTGCGCCAGTGCATCAACTCGCGCTGTTAGCGCGGACATCATCGAAGCATCACTTGAGTGATTATTTCCCTCATTTTTTGCCAGTTCTTTCGCCTGCATTGTTTTTTGCAGACGCGAAAACACATTGTTTTCTATTTGGCTTCGGTCATTTAACAGGCTTTGATTTTCTTGTTTTAATACCGCGTTATCCAGACGCAGCGCTCTCGACTCAGTAGTCATAGCGCTAACATTGGCGGTGAGGGTTTTAATGGTATCGGCGGGAGTATCAGCATCCGGTTCCGGTGCCTGGGGAATTGCAGTCAGTACTGAGGTATCGCCCTGCCCTTCAGAACACGATTGGACGACCACAAATGCCATTAGCACCATCACCACACCCGCTAATAAAGGCAGGAGCCGATTACTACTGACCATCGACATAGCAACCCCTCACAGTGACGATTCAAAGGGTCTATCGGAAACCAGATAAACGGTAGTGGAATCTGCATCATTACCGGATGGCAACAATCGGTTGTGTTGAAACGTCGCGGTGAGCCAGGCACCACGCAGCTGACGTGGATCGAGCACAAGTGCTTGCTGGGTTTTATTAATCAACTTAACCGCAGTGACAGTACGTAAACCCGCTCGCCAAGCGGCCACAGGAACAGCATTGACCTGCGCACCCATCAGCAGCTCAAACGATGTCTGTGTAACGGGCATACGAACGATGTCAGGCTTGTTCGGCAGTAGTCTTGCCGGTGCATAACGTTGTTGAGCGGCATAGCGTGTGAGGGCGACGTAACCCCATTGAGGGGACAACACCATCGCACTGCCCGATGTCGATTCACCCTCTGAAGGATGCTCGATCAAAACCTGCAAGGCCGAAAGGTGGGTATTTTGTGAACTACTTTCTCTGGCAGAAATATCGAGAACGTAGATAGACTCAGCTTTCTCAGAACGTACAACCACGCGGGTCGATTCAAAGGCTTGTTGAGCCGTAAGGTATAGCGTTCCGTTAATACTTTGGCTTTGCAGTATCGGCGTCAATGATTGAGGAATGCCCACACTGACCGAGTCAGGAAAATGCACCATGCGCTCCTGACCAACGATTAAATCCACTGTGATCGGTGTCTTTTTCCAGAGAACCCGCTCAATCGCCTCATCAGTATCAAGGATTTTATTGTCGGCAAGAACCATTAGTGGGCATAAAATAAAAACTAAAATGGCATGCTGCCAACATCGCTGTTTAGATGATTTCATTACCTTTAACCTTTTTTATTAGCGTCATTTATTGCGGTAATTTCGTCGGCATTCAATCGACGAGGGCCGTCACCTTCGAAGCCATCCAGCGCAAGGCCCCAGGGGTTGGATTCAGGATCGATGTCATGACGCACAATACGTAAGGGATAGCGGATTGTGGTTTGCTTAACCGTCATACCCTTAACGGACTCCAGTAAATCCAGATCCAGCCATACCACCCAGACATCCGGCGCCAATACATCGACACGACGCTCTTCAAAGCCATGTCCCGGCACTTCATGCATACCCCGAGTGCGGTAGGCGAGCTCACCCCGCCGAGCCTTGAGATCCATGTCGGCAATCAAATCAGTGCGATAGCGGGGCGTCAGGTAAGGCGATATACGAAAAATGGCTTTGCCATAATCATTAGCGCCGTTATCCGGCCAACGATTGAGTTGCTGAAAAATATAAAACGCAAAGGCATAAACATTGGCAGGTGGTACTTCGTCAACTGACAATAGGGCGCCAGATCGCAGATCCGGTGGCACATGTACCCGTAGGCTTTTTGGCGACTGACTCCAACCTATCCATAAGGCAGCGATTACTAATACCTGGAAACCAATAACAAGCCACAGAGAACGAAGATGAGAGCGGACGTTATCAATCTCGTAGCGATAGCGGCGCACGGCGTGTCCTCCCAATATCCCAGGCACCACCACGGCGTATCCATGGCGAGCGTCGCAGCCCCAGTTCATGCAAACGAATTTGAATCTGCTGTTGGTAATAGCCATCGGGACGACCACGTTTAACCCGCTGGAAAACTGTCGCACAAACCACTACCGTCGCGACGACACCAACACCTGCAAGGCCAAAACCCATGGTCACAGCGCCTATTAACCAGGCAAAGAAAAGACTCAAGGGCAGCCAGATTAAAATGGATAGACCCACGATCATGACCAGCTCTGATGAAGAGCAGCCCCTGAAAATAGCGGGTTCGGCATTAAGCCGATCCGCCATAATTTCCTGTTTATGAGACATGTCGAGTACCCTGAAAATAACTTCGCGCTTAGATAACACCAGCGGCTTCAGTAAGTAGGTAACTCGCGAAAATCAACACAATGGCACCGACAATGCCCAGCACACCAACCTCCGCCCATTCGGCCTTGCCCTGCCGAGCTTCATTGAATTTGGCAAAACCCAAATAGGCGATCCAGAGAAAACCCAATACGGCGATAGCCAGCCCCAACACCAGACCCCCATCCTTGATATAGCCTTGAATCAATCCAAGCCAGTCACCAGCTGCAGGTGCCGTACTGGGTGCGACGGGTGTTGGTAGCGCTGCCCATAAAGGCAATGGAGCGGCGAGGGTTAGAAAACTTAAAATACTTTTTTTCATTGGAGCGAGGCCTGCAGTACTTTTTTGCGCTAATAAATTAGTCATTATTTTTACCCTTTTACATAAATTGAAAAATAGCGGGAGTAATCCCAGTGTGTTTTCGTAATAAAATTCCAATTCACGATGAAGGATTTTTTGATGCCTCACCGTAAATAAAAACCGAGAACCATCAGCACAATGCAGGCCCTTAAAGTGCCCCACGCCACATCCAGTATCGAGGCTTGCCCCTCCTGCCAGGCACGAAATACGCCTAAGGTGACCCAGATAACCCAGACGAAGGCCAAAACCATCACTACCGCGGCAATAGCGGTAAGTAATGCGCCAGGTGCAACACCTGATCCGGCTTGAAAGGCTGTGTTTTGAGCAGATGTCATGCGGAATCCCTAGCGACGGTAATCGCCGCGCAAAGGCGGGAAAGATCGTGGCTGTTCACGAGGTGAATTGAGATGGGATTGGATGCCGTCTTTGATCTGATGAAGATCCTGGCTTAACCAGCGATACTCGAATCGAACTCTTGAATCTTTATCGGCCTGGGCTTGCGCTTTATCGATGAGTGACTCAACTGCCTGCAGTTCATGAATAATTCTGGCCAGCACTTCGCGCTCGCCATTCACATCTGCATACATTGCAGGCGCAATGAAAAGACCAATAATAAGACTGCTTATTTGCCAGAAATGGCGTGACATGGCACTACTGCTCCCGTGTTTTGTTACGAGGCATAGTGAGGAATTAGGTGTTAGAGAACGATGGGGAATCTATTCGATGGATAAGGTGGTTTCGACTTGAG
>DFBC01000015.1:3329-9997 GCA_002367235.1 Cellvibrionales bacterium UBA3090 | reverse complement strand
TGGTGGGCTAATCGCCGGTTAAGGGGCAACACGGTGCCCCTTAAATATCTTCCAGCTCTACCATTAAATCGTCAGAGAGTGATTCCAGTTCATTCTGTAGCTGCTCTCTGTGAAGGCCCGATGTGGGTAGGCTGACTTTTGCTGTGGCGCGAAATAGAACTTCTGAACTCATGGGGGCGTCTTCACAGCTCGTAGTGAGCTCCTCCACATTGACATGAAGGCGTGCCAGGAGCGCCGACAATTCACCCACAATGCCTGCTCTGTCATTACCGACAACCGTCAAACACAAATGGTCGCCACTTGTAGGTTCTTTGGCAGGACTGGCTTCACCGCTAATGCGAATTCCCTGATCGCCTAATGTTTCGAGCGCTGCTAGTAGCGCTGCTTGCTTATCCTCTGCAATATCTATCAGCAAAATACCGGCAAATTTTCCGGCCAAGCGAGACATATTACTTTCTAGCCAATTGCCACCGTGAGTGGTGACCACCTCCGCAACTTTTTCGATAATGCCCGGGCGGTCATCAGCAATAATGGTGAGGGCTAGGTAGTGGTTCATGGTATGACCTTATTAAGCGCAAGATATTAGAGGTATTATGACGTATCCATTCATAGTGGGCTATCTCCTATAAGTTATCTTTTAGCTTATAGGTAAGATTGGCTTTTGATTGATTTTATTGAGAGGGGTAATGCTTGTATGGCTACGCTAACTAGACTCCAGTTTGTTGTTTTACTGATAGCAGCAATAGGATTGATGGCGCCAGTGAGTGCCTGTTACAAAGCAAGTCATCAAAATACCAGCATCCTGCAAGCCAGTCACCGTACCCCTGAATTTGTTCTGCGGGACAAATACCGTCATCCACTGGAAACGCTAAGTTTTTTTGGTGTGGAGCCAGGAATGACAGTGGTAGAAATCTGGCCTGGAAAGGGATGGTATACCGAAATATTGGCACCCTATGTTGGCAATGGAAGTTTTTACGCCGCGCACTTTCCCACCGGTATCGGGGTCGATTTTTACGACAGTAATTCTGCGCTGTTTGTGGAAAAGCTTGCTGCCTACCCAGAGGTCTATCATCGCGTCAATATGGCTGTGTTTGATCCAAAGCGAAATCAATTAACCGTGCCGGATGGAAGTGCCGATCGTGTGCTGACCTTCCGCAATGTCCATAATTGGCTGCGGTCGGAAAGTGAAGAGACCGCTTTTGCGCTGTTTTTTAAGGCATTAAAACCGGGTGGCATTCTTGGCGTTGTAGAGCATCGCGCTCCGGATGGGATGGATTGGGAGGCCATGAAAACCAGTGGTTACATGACGGAGCAATATGTCGTTGCGTTGGCAGAGAAGGCTGGTTTTGTATTTGAGGCGAAATCGGAAATCAACAGTAACCCCAAAGACACAAAAAACCATCCAAAGGGGGTCTGGACGCTTCCTCCGACATTACGATTACAAGAACTGGATCGTGACAAGTATCTGGCCATTGGTGAGAGTGATCGCATGACCTTGAAGTTCAGAAAGCCGGCACAGCAATGAGTATTCTTTAAATGATAGAAATTCCAATAGATAGGCTGTCGCCTGAGATACTTGCTGCAATTATCGATGAGTTTGTCCATCGGGAGGGCACGGACTATGGCGCCAGTGAGGTAAACCTTGAATCCAAGATTCAGCAAGTAAAGCGACAAATTAAGCGAGGCGATGTGGTGATAACGTTTGATCCTGAAACGGAAACCTGTAACTTGCTGACCAAACACCAGTTGCAACGCTTGCAGCAAGAACAGCAAAGCCAGCAATGAATTTTTTAATCGACGACGCCTCTTCAGAAAAAAGTGCCTGCGGTACGTTAATTTTAGCCCATGGAGCAGGTGCGCCAATGGATAGCGACTATTGTCAGGCGCTGACAGGCGAGCTTAATAAAGCGGGCATAACGGTGGTGAGATTTGAATTTCCCTATATGCAACAACGGCGAAAAACGGGAAAGAAAAGGCCACCGGATCGTGCGCCGATACTGCTCGATAGTTGGCGTGAAGTTTACAATGAAGTCTCAAACCGTACAGATTTTCCACAACCCCTCCTAATTGGCGGTAAATCCATGGGTGGGCGCATGGCTAGTATGGTCGCGGATGGGTTGGGTGCTAAAGGGCTCTGCTGCTTTGGTTACCCCTTTCATCCCCCAGGCAAGCTGGAAAAAATGCGTACTGAGCATCTATTGGATATTCAAACGCCTACATTAATTTTTCAGGGAACCAGAGACCCATTTGGTAAACCCGAAGAACTGTCACTCATTTCATTTAGTAGTCAGTTGCAGATTCACTGGTTAGAAGATGGCGATCACGATATGAAACCTCGAAAATCATCGGGATTATTGCAACAGGAACATCTCAAATCCGCGGCTGTGCTGGTGGCAGAGCTAGCTGGAAGACTTTAGTGTAGCTTGATTGTTTTAGGCTTGATTCAGGCGTCGAGGTGGCTTTTAGATCAAGGTTCCGGACTCGTGATATTGAACAAGTAATCGACAACACGGGTTAATATTAACCAGCAGGCAGCGGTTGATGTGCGATACCCAAATATTTTTTTAGGGGGCTAGGCCCCCACCACCCTCATCCCGACCGATGGTTTGCGGTTGAACGGTGTTCTAATCAGCCGTGGCTAATCAGGACTCAACCAATGTTGAAATTGCTGCCAGGGCTTCCGGGTCACGTGCTTTGATCTTATTGGCAATGTGATGCTGGAAGAAATAGCGAAAGGCCTCTTCAGTCTTGGCTGGGTAGAGGCTTTCGTCGCCAGGTAGCACCGGTGTGCTGACAACTTTTTCATCGTCAATCAGCATGCCTTCCAGAGCTCCATCGTGGTGGAGGCGCCAGCTGACCACTTCTTTCAACGTGAGGTTTTTGAAGCCGTCATTTGAAAGAACTGCATGTGTACCAATGGTGTCCGGAATTTCCTGTACCACATCTCGCTCTGACTCGAAGTCGAATTCATAGTATTCGGCTGCGGTTTCCAGTTCGATGACTTTGTGGATAGGCGCTTCGAAGAACACTTCGTCGATACCTGGGTCGTAGTAGCCTTCCCAGTGTCCATTGAGCGGATCCTGTATTTCGGTGCACGGCATAATGTCGTCCAGCCAAGGTACAAGGCCCACTACTTCACCATCCGCTCGAAGTGCCCAGCACAGAATTTTAACACTGAAAAATTTGGTTGGATGAGCCTCGTTGGAATAGATCATTTCGAGGCCGTCGAGTTCAGGAGAAAGACGAATGATACGGCTATTAAGAGGTGAAGAATAAGCCTCACCGGTGAACAGATCGACCACATTATCTGTGTTGTGGCCTGACGTTGAGGTAGTCATAATACACCTCCTCAAATGGTAGTTAGACTAAGCTGTACACAGAGAGTTTCCGCGTCTGGCTAAATCTTGTATGGTGGGGAAGTAATTCAGACCACCACACTAGATAAGGTACTACCGATTATCTTAAAGCACAATACCTAGGGTGTAATTTTTGTGAGCTACTATTTTGCCTATGGTTCGAATATGAATTTTGAGCGGATGAAAGCCCGTGGTTTACAGGTTGTAAGTGCGTGTTCTGGGTCGTTGGAAGGTCTTGGTTTGCGCTTCAACAAGCGTTCGCGTCTGGACAAAAATTTGGCCTGTGCCAACGTAGTTTATGCCCCCGCCGAGTGCGTGGAGGGTGTTCTCTATCACCTGGCGAATACCTCGGAGATTGTAAAGCTGGATCCCCATGAAGGTACCCCGTTTATGTATAGCCGGGAATTGTTTCGGGTGCAGACCGTCGCTGGTGTTATTCCTGCCTGGACGTACATTGCCAACCCTGCGGTTATAGGCAGCAATATTTTGCCCGCTCGCTGGTATGTAGAGCACCTGTTGGCGGGAAAGCCTTACCTAAGTGTCGAGTACTGGGAACGCATTGACCAAACACCTTGCAGGGAGGCGGTCGATGTTATCTGGTAGGCACCCTGTCGAAGCATTAAATGCAGATGAGGTGATCAGGGTTTTTAATCGGTTGTTTGCCGAGCGCTTTAATACCCGGTTGGAAGGTGGCGGCGAAGAGCCGGTTTACCTGCCAGTGGATGAGAACTGTGATGTCAATCGGCTAATTTTTCGCAGTGATTATGTGTCTAGTGCACTCCATGAAATCGCCCACTGGTGTATTGCCGGAGAGCAGCGTAGACAGTTGGAGGATTTTGGTTATTGGTATCATGCAGATGGTCGCACTGAAGTTCAGCAGCGAACGTTTGAAACCGTTGAAATCAAACCTCAGGCAATGGAGTGGATTTTCTCGGTAGCTGCAGGGCACCCTTTTAATATCAGCGCGGATAATCTGTCGGCTGATATTGGCGCCAGTGAGGCATTTGTAACGCAGGTTGTTGACCAGGCACGTGCCTGGTGTTCTTCACCTATGCCTGCGCGAGCAGCGGCATTTACTGATGCGCTTTCAGAAGTGTTTGGTACAGAACCGTTGAATTCTTATCATTATCAAATAGCCGTCGACTGATGTCGCATCCACTGTTTTTGATTGATGCGTCCATTTATATTTTTCGTCATTATTTTGCATGGCCAGAAAAATGGCACAGTCAGGAGGGGTTTCCCACACAGGCGGTATATGGCTATTTGAGTTTTTTGTTGACCCTGATAGAAAAACAATCTCCCATTTATATTGCCGCTGCATTTGATCAAAGTCTGGGTAGCTGTTTTCGTAACCGTATTTATCCCGATTATAAGGCTAACCGGTGTTTGCCGGATGATGCATTGTCGTTTCAGTTAAATGCTTGCCTTGAGGCGACTCGTCTGATGGGTATTGCCGGACTTGCCAGTCAAACTCACGAAGCCGATGACATTATCGGTACGCTGGCCAAGCAGGGGCGGGAGATTGGTCACCGTATTATTGTGTTGAGTGGCGATAAAGATTTGACTCAATTGATTGGCCCTGATGATTTAATTTGGGATTTTGGTAAATCGAAACCCTTGGGCCAAAAAGAGGTTGTGGATAGGGTGGGTGTTTGGCCTGAGCAGATGGCTGACTACTTGGCACTGGTTGGTGATAGCAGTGACAATATTCCCGGGGTGCCCGGCATTGGACCCAAAACAGCCTGTGCACTACTCAAGCACTTCGGCAGTCTGAATGTGTTGTTGCAAGCCGGTGATCAGATTAACGAGGTTCCCGTGCGCGGAGCTAAAAAACTGGCTGAAAAAATTGACAGTTACAGAGAGCAAATTGTTCTCGCGAAAAGGCTCACAGAAATTGCCGACGATGCTGTGCTGGGTAAGCCGGCACTCCAGCGGCGGCCTATAGCGCTGGATGCATTGGATGATTTCTGCCAACGTATGGGGCTGGGTGACAGCCCGGTGGGCAGAGCTGAGAAGTTGACGGCTATCGCAATAGATTGATTCTTTGGACAAATAGCCAAATAAAATACTAAGCGACTGGGTAGCAGGAAAATATGAAAATAGTTGCCGATGAAAATATGCCGTTAGTGCGGGAGTTGTTTTCCCCCTACGGTGAGGTGGTGACGTATGCTGGTCGCGATCTGACAGCAGAACACGTATGGGATGCGGATGTGTTGCTTGTTCGCTCTGTAACGTTAGTCAATGCTGGGTTGCTGGAGGGCAGCCGGGTTGGTTTCGTGGGGTCTGCGACTATTGGTGTTGATCACGTGGACCAGCGCTTCTTAGGGCAGCGAGATATTGGTTTTTCCAATGCTCCTGGCTGCAATGCCAACGCGGTTGTTCAGTATGTGCTTTCGGCACTGTTTAGCCTGCGTCCACAATGGATGGAGCAGACTGTCGGCATTGTTGGATGTGGAAATGTAGGTGGAAGGCTCTATAGAACGCTGAAAGCTCTGGGGGTGGATTGTCGTTGTTACGACCCGTTCTTAACCCGTGAGGTTATTCCTGATATGGCATCGTTTGAGCAGGTTCTTAAATCGGATGTGTTGTGTTTGCATACCCCGATATCTACGGGGGGAGCACACCCCACACACCATCTTTTTAACGAGGCTGTTCTCTCGCAACTTCCATCCGAAACCCTGCTGATTAATGCCGGTCGAGGCGCTGTGGTGGACAATGCAGCATTGCTTCGTTTATTGCCGGAGAAATCTTGGCAGGTGGTGTTGGATGTCTGGGAGCAGGAGCCAGATATTTGCTTGTCGTTGCTTGAGCAGGTGAATATCGGTACGCCACATATTGCGGGTTATAGCTATGATGGCAAGGTCAATGGCACCAAAATGGTAAGGGATGCTTTCTGCCGTTGGTTGGGGAGGGATATCCCATCGGCACCAGTGGTACAGGTGCCACCTGTTGAGTTAGACGTTACCACCCTGGCTCAGGCGGTTTTGGCAACCTATGATGTGACGGTCGAAAATGCGCGAATGCGGGCGGCATTGGCGGCAAAAAATGTCGTTACCTCCAAGAGTTTTGATCAGTTGCGAAAAACGTGTCCTCGGCGGCTGGAATTTATCCATTATCAGGCGGCAACGGGTGTCTCAGAGCCATTGCGCCAACAAATGTCCATACTGGGTTTTCAGTAGAACGGTTATTAGCAATGGCGCGATTACGTTAGTTTGATACTGGGGGCTATTCTGGTGAGGCGGGGTCACCCTCGTTGTTCTCATCGTTTTCTTCGGACTCAGAGCAGGCATCCTGAACCATATCTTCAGTAAT
>DFBC01000015.1:0-3276 GCA_002367235.1 Cellvibrionales bacterium UBA3090 | reverse complement strand
TTGCGTTAACTCATTTTGCGGCGAAAGATGAACATACCACGATTGATTGTATGGGCAAAACTCTGTGATGAAATAGTGGGGTACAATCGGCCCGCAGTGGGTTTCTGACGATCGTTGTGGAGAAAATTGTGTTTAGGTTGGGCTTTATTATTAATCCGTTGGCCGGTATTGGCGGCTCAGTGGCTCTTAAGGGAAGCGATGGTGAGGAGGTTGTTGCCGAGGCGCTATTGAAAGGCGCTGAGTTGCGAGCGCCAAACAGAGCATTGCGGGCCATTCAGGTCGTAGCTGACAATATTTCGGCAGAGGATATGTTGTTCGTGACTTTTCCCGGGCCAATGGGGGAAGACGTGGTCAGGCAGTGTGGTTTTGATCCGCAGATTGTCGGAGATATTGACGTAACGGCGACGACTCCTGAAGACACTGAACATGCAGCGAAAATGATGTCAGAAATGGGTTTGGACATTATTCTGTTCGTTGGTGGCGATGGCACCGCACGAAATATCTGTAACGCGATACCAGAAGGGCAGCCCGTTCTTGGTATTCCAGCAGGTGTAAAAATGCACTCGGGTGTCTACGCCATTACACCAGAAGCGGCAGGGGAGTTGATTTGCCGTTTGGTGCGGGGCGAACTCGTCGATATTCGCCAGCAGGAAGTTAGAGATATAGATGAAGAGGCTTTTCGTCAGGGAAAGGTTCGTGCCCGCTACTATGGTGATTTACTGGTGCCCGAAGAAGGGCAGTTTATGCAGCATGTTAAGTCGGGAGGGCGCGAGGTCGAAGCGTTTGTTCTCCAGGATATTGCTGCGACGCTAATTGAGGAGATGGAAGACGACTTCCTTTATATCGTCGGTCCCGGCTCTACTACCCGAGGATTGATGGATGAGCTGGGGCTGGATAACACACTGTTGGGTGTCGACCTTATTAAAAATCATCAATTGCTGGCGTCGGATGTTACTGAGGCTGATATTGAGCAGGCTATTGCCGAGACGGATGGTCGCGTGAAAATTATTATTACTCCCATCGGTGGGCAGGGACATTTGTTGGGTCGCGGCAACCAACAATTAACCCCGTCCATTATCAGGCAGGTGGGGCGTGAGAACTTAATTGTCATCGCAACGAAGACGAAGATCACCGAGCTTAACGGCAGGCCGCTGTTGGTAGACAGTAATGACCCCGCACTAGACAAACTCTTGGCGGGGTACATACCGGTGACCACGGGTTACCGGGATCGCATCCTTTACCCGCTCAGTTAGAGAGCGACCTGAGAGAGCTTCGGTTTCTTTTTTGTATGATCATTGCGGTATTTCTCAAGAAAATTCGCAAGTCTGCCAATAGCTTCTTCGAGATCGTCCTCGCGAGGGAGAAAGACAATCCGAAAGTGGTCCGGATTGGGCCAGTTAAATGCTGTGCCTTGAACCAGCAGGATTTTTTCTTCTAACAGTAAATCCAGCACCAGTTGCTCGTCATCCTCGATGGGATAAATTTCCGGATCAAGTTTTGGAAACAGATACATAGCTGCCTTGGGTTTAACACAGCTGACACCGGGAATCTGGGTCAATAGTGACCACGCCTTGTCTCGCTGCTGTAGCAACCGGCCCTCAGGTCCAACCAAATCCTGAATGCTTTGATAGCCGCCCAAGGCGGTTTGAATGGCAAACATGGCCGGAACGTTCGCGCATAGCCGCATAGATGCCAGCATCTCGATACCCTGAATATAACTACGTGCACGATGTTTAGAGCCGCTGACAATCATCCAGCCGGAACGGAAACCAGCTAGTCGGTAGGTTTTTGATAGGCCGTTTAACGTGATGCACAGTACATCGGTTGCGATCGACCCCAAGGGAATATGTTCGGCATCATCGTAGAGGATTCGATCATAAATCTCGTCGGCGTAAATTATCAGGTCGTGTTTTCTGGCCAGCTCAACAATCTGTTGCAGAACCTCTTCGCCGTATACGGCCCCTGTTGGATTGTTGGGGTTGATGACAACGATGCCGCGGGTGTTCGGGGTTATTTTGCTGGCGATGTCATTAATATCAGGTTGCCAGTCTTGAGCCTCATCACATAGGTAATGAACAGCGCTTCCCCCGGCCAGAGTGACAGAGGCCGTCCATAGTGGATAGTCGGGCGCGGGAACCAGAATTTCATCGCCGTTGTTAAGTAACGCTTGCATGGCCATCACAATCAGTTCACTGACACCATTGCCAAGAAAGATGTCGTCGATTTCAACATCGGGTATTCCCTGAATCTGACAGCGTTGCATCACCGCTTTACGGGCACTGTAAATACCTTTGGCATGACAGTACCCCTGGGCTTCGGCCAGGTTATGAATGACATCGTGGATAATTTCATCCGGGGCTTCCAGGCCAAAAGAGGCGGGATTGCCGATATTCAATTTCAGAATACGGTGGCCTTCCTCTTCCAGCCGGTTGGCATGATCCAAAACCGGGCCGCGGATGTCGTAGCAGACGTTATCCAGTTTGTTTGATTTCTTTATGTGTGGCATAAATGGTAATAGTCTATGGTTAAGCAGTTACAAGAGAACCATTGTATATCAAATCCATCTTATAACTAATAGAGACAGAGATTGTTGAGATGACTTTAGAGAAAGAAGGGACTGACGAATATTGGCGGAAGAGGCTTACTGAAGAAGAGTTTAGAGTTTGTCGCCAGAAGGGAACAGAACCAGCATTCACTGGAAAATACTGCGATGAGAAGACCCCAGGGGTTTATTCTTGCCGTTGTTGTGGTCAGCCGCTGTTTCATTCAGACAGTAAATATGACTCGGGCTCGGGTTGGCCGAGTTTTTACCAACCTATAACAAGTGGTGCCGTTATTGAGCATGCCGATAGTAGCCATGGCATGAAACGGGTAGAAACTGTTTGTGCTAAGTGTGGCTCGCATCTAGGGCATGTGTTCCCCGATGGCCCAGAGCCGACAGGTATGAGGTATTGTACAAACTCCCTTTCCCTAAAACATGAGAAGTGATGGGGCAATTAAGGGATATATTTCCCTTATTTAATGGTGTTCTCTTATCTTTTAACTAATTGAATTATATCTGATTTTATTTTTTAAGTTATGGTTGGGTAAAATTTCTTAGAGGATAATTTAAAGAGTAGGCTTGACAGCATAGGGTCCTCTTCTTAGAATGCGCGCCTCTCTTGAAGAGAACAGTTTTGTCCCGTTCGTCTAGAGGCCTAGGACACCGCCCTTTCACGGCGGTAACAGGGGTCCGAATCCCCTTGGGGACGCCACTTACTATTTATAGTAGGGTAG
>DFBC01000085.1 GCA_002367235.1 Cellvibrionales bacterium UBA3090 | reverse complement strand
GAGGCGGCTCGGCCGCCCGGAAAGTGCCACTGCCACATTCAATTTTCCGTACCCTGAATAGGCCAGCAGGTTTTGCCCCAGGGCTCCCGTGGTATCGGCGTTCTGTTCCAGTCGATCCCTGACGACCTGATTGCAGGCGGTGCCATTATCCGAGCAGGTGTCCGGATCGCCCAACTGACCTGGAAACAGGTGCGCCCACACCAGGCCTGCGGCACCGGCCACATGGGGACTCGCCATGGAGGTGCCCGAATACCAGTCCAGGCAGGCGTCGGAATTCGGGTCATAGTACTCACCCAATATATCTGCATAAAAGATACAGAGTTCGTTGGGTACCGTGGAAATAATGTTTTCACCCGGGGCCATCACTGATACCCATGTCCCGTAGCTGGAAAACGAAGCCCTGTCGTCCACTGCCGTAGTGGCGGCAACAGCGATAACCTTGTCATAGGCGGCGGGATAATTCATGACGGAGTTACCGTCATTACCCGCGGCCGCCACCATCACCAGACCCTTGTCCCAGGCGTAGTCAACCGCGGCAGCCTCGGTGGCGCTGTATCCTCCCAGCCCCGCCGGCTCACCGGATTCGTCCACCTCATCGCTGGCGTAACTCATGTTGGCCGCGTGGTAGCCGTGGTCGGCGGCATAGGTCAGCGCCGCCGCCGATGAAGACACCGGGCACACCCCCACGATCACGTAGTAACCCAGCGGGGGGAGTAAATCGAGATAGTATTCAAAACAGGTTTTGAGGCTGCCAACGGAGCTATCCCAGCCCACCCCGGCGATACCGATGTCGTTATCGGTGGCCGCTGCGGCAATCCCGGCCACATGGGAACCATGAGCCGCCACATCGTCGAGGGTATTACTGTACGCCTGCACAAAACTGACCTCTTCGATGCACTTACCTGAAGCCGCCTCAAACTCCAGGCTGCCATCTGGCCGCGCGGGCGTACGGCAATCGATACCGGTATCGAGAATGGCAATCTTTACCGCCGTTGAGCCGGTGGATATATCCCAGGCCTCGGGGGCATCGATGTCCGCATCTGCCGCCCCGGACGAGTCAAATGCCCCGGTTTCCGGGTTGATCAGCAATTGTCCGGTATTGTTTAACCCCCACTGCTGTTCGAACCAGAGGTTGTTGGTTCCGGTAGGCTCCGGATCGTCGCCTTCATTCGGGAGCAACATGGCGCGATAGAAGTCCGGTTCGGCAAATACGACATTGGGATTATTGTTGAGCATGGCGACACTGCCGCCCACTGTTCCGATGGGCACTTCAACCACGTTTACTCCCAGCCGGGAAATGGTACTGACCGCGCGACCACTGACCGCCCCCAGAGCTTGTCCGACGCTGGTCACACTGACACCGGGCCTAAACTTCACCAGCACACGATCGGGTGCCTGACTGGGAAGCGTATCGCCCACAAATGCGTTGGGTGGTGGTTGCACGGCAAGTGCGGGAACAGCAATGCCGATCAAGAAACTGATACAAAATAAAATGTGGCGCATCCGAAATTCCCTCCTTACGATTCCGGGGGACATAGCGGCTGGAAGGCAAAACGAAAACAGCCGGACAACAATGCCCGTCACAAACAGGGATAAGACTGTTAGTACAAAGATTAGTCGCTGAGAGATACTTTGCAGGTAATACGCGACAGGTGAACCCTATGTTCGACCAGCGGTAATGACGAAGAGTTGTTGCTAAACATGACACACCGGCGATTCCTGGCATTCCGGGCATTCCTTTTTCTTCGATGTATTGAGGAGAACCAGCTAAGTGGTCCTGTTATTCCACCTGACGCACCATCAATTTGCATAGATCGTGTAAAATCGTACTGTCGCCGTCGGTTGCTTGATTAATTTTTATAACAATCGACTGGGGGTAAGGGGAGTATTCTATGTTTGGAGAGATACTTTCAGAGTTCTGCCTGGCGTTTAAGTTGCTTCTCTAGGCGTTGGCTTTAAAAGGAATAACATTATGAAATATTTGCTACTGGCCGTGGCGGTGCTTGGGCTCATTTACGTGGTGTTTATCGATAGTAAAAAAACACCCAATAACGATGAACGCCCCGAGACTATTTACCAAAGGGAAGTAGACAAAGCCGAAGCTATCGAAGGATTTTTGCAGGATAGCGTCGATAAGCGACTTGAAGAAATGGACGAGCTTAACTAGACCTGTGGACAATATTTACGCGATAAAGGCGGTTTTGATCAAACTGATGTCTCTTTATTGCTCTCTTTTACCCCTCTGATTTGACGGTTTACCCCATAATGAACGGAAAAGGTTATACCCCTATAGATAGAGAATGGATGAGTAAAGCGTTGGCGCTTGCTGAGCAGGCGGGGAAGGCGGGTGAAGTCCCTGTTGGCGCTATTTTAGTGCAAGAAGGCCAAATAGTTGGTGAAGGTTGGAATCAACCCATAAGTGGTTGCGACCCTACGGCACATGCCGAAGTCATTGCGTTGCGTGATGCTGCCACCAAACTTGGCAACTATCGATTACCGGGTACAACACTTTATGTCACCATCGAGCCATGCACTATGTGCGTAGGGGCGCTTTTGCATGCGCGTGTGAGCCGTTTGGTTTATGGTGCTGCTGAGCCTAGAGCTGGCGCCATAGTGAGCCAATTACAGCTAACCGAATCTGCCCATTACAATCATAAAATAGAGGTTGTCGGCGGTATCCTTGCCGATCAGTGTAGTGAACTCATGACAAATTTTTTCCGACAGCGTAGGTAGTTCTTCATCCTTATAAAAAGGCGCTAACAGTCTGGCGAGTTAAAGAGAGAGCAGGGAGTCTGGATTCCAGTCACTGGAATTTGGTAAATCCGGGTTTTGATTTTTTTCTTGGCGGCGCTGGGCTTCCAGTGAGTGCCATTCTAGCATCGCCTTGTAGCGAAGAATGTTTTGAACATAGGCGACGGGCTCGTGACCTCGCGCGTAGCCGTGTCGCACGGTGCTAAAATATTTTTTCTGTTGGAGCAAGGGTAGGTAGTTTTTTACATCCTTCCATAGGTCTGGATTTTTATTATCTCTATCAGTCAGCACCCGGGCATCCTCGAGGTGTCCCATCCCGACATTATAGGCAGCCAGAGCCAGTAAGGTTCTATCGGGATCAGTGATATCTTTGGGTATGCGCGATTTGGTCTTTAGAAAGTATTTAACGCCACCTTCCAGGCTTTGCCGAGGATCCAGCCGGTCGCTAACCTCCATTTCTTTAGCCGTTGGCAATGTCAGCATCATTAATCCGCGGACTCCCGTTGGGGATTTGGCCTTGGCGTTCCAATGAGATTCCTGATAGGCAATTGCGGCGAGCAGGTGCCAGTCTACATCGTAGGTTTTGGCAACCTCTTTAAAGATCTTTTCGTGTTTGGGTAAACGGGTATTGATTCTCTTGAGAAAGAGTTGTGAGCCGGCCAGATTAAATCCGTCTTTCTGATTGAGTGACTGTTTTTTTAATCGCGCCAACTTGCCACTTTGATCAAATTCTTTAAAAAATGCATTGGCCGCATCAATTAATGAATTATCGCCGTGGAGAGGAAAGGCCCAGGCTATAGGCTGGGGTTCTGATAAATCAAAGGCGGCTCGGGCATTGGGGTAGATGCTTCGGTCAACCAGATAGGAGCTGGAATCAACAACGGCATAATCTGCTTCCGCGGAATCCACCTGAGCCATAAGATCCAGCATTTCCAGTCCTTCGACTTCTTCCCACTGCAGCTCAGGGTATTCAAGTTTTAATTCGG
>DFBC01000021.1:488-2807 GCA_002367235.1 Cellvibrionales bacterium UBA3090 | reverse complement strand
CAAAACCGGGAGGAGATTGAGTTGACTCGTGAAATCCAGTCCCTCTGGTTACGCGCAGGGCAGGAGCCGAGTCCGGTTAATAAAATTGGGCTTTACGATCAGATTCTCAAGCTGTGTCCGGAGGACTGCGAGGCCTTGACCTACAAAGCGGATACAGTGCTTGAGTTGGGAGAGCCCAAGTGGGCCACGAGTCTCTGTCATCAGGCACTTGATATCGACCCGGAAAACAGCCATGCCTTTTACCAGCTCGCCTGTGCCTATACAGCCATGGGGCAACTGGATGAAGCGATGAACTACCTCAATAAGGCACTGGATCAAAGAGAAAGCTACCGCACTGAAACCATTGACGACCCTGCCTTTGATGCCCTGAGGGATTACGAACCATTCAGAGCATTAACAGCTGATGCGGGCGTAGACAAGGCACTTTAGAGGTCACATTCAGCGCCCTCTAGTCAGGGGCACTATCGACTATTTGCCCTCTTGCAGCAGATTCAATGTTTGGTACTGTCGACGTGCAGGGCGTGCACCAATTGATCACAGAGCTTCAACGTATAAACCCTCGCGCACTACTCTAAAAATCATCGAAAAGAACCTAGTGAAGCGGAGAAAGAGTGGCGATTACTTACACCTGAATCCAAAAGAAGTTTAAATAGCCCTCCCCAAAACCTTCTGCATGGCTTCAGCGCAGAATTCATCATTATCTACTTTAAAATAAGCCAGCTGTTGTTCAGGAATCACCACCACATCAAACACACCGGGAACAGCCCCCACAAAATCATCAGCAACAATAACGTCGCCAGGTAACAGCTGAACCACCAAACTCTTCAAGTGACGAGGCTTCTTCATCGTTGCAGCAGCGGCAATCCAAACGAGGATGAGCGAGGAAGACACCCAAAAAACCAGAGCATAACCATAATGGTGGGCCACATAGCCGCCAACAACACCGCCAAGAAAAGCACCAAGAAACTGGCTTGAGGAATAAACCCCCATTGCTGTCCCCTTTCCACCTGCCGGGGCAATCTTGCTCACAAGGGAGGGTAATGTCGCTTCTAATAGATTAAAAGCCATAAAAAAAACAAACAACCCAAACACGAACCATACCCGGCTTTCTAAATTACCGCCAAGTAACACCTCTCCCAAGGCAAGTAAAATCACAGCCCCCACAAATACAGGCTTTATTTTCCGCTTGGCTTCAGCAATGATGATAAAGGGCAGCATACAAAGAAATGAAAGCCCCATGGCCCCCAAATAAATCATCCAATGCTGTTCACGACCATAGGACAGCGACTGCTCCAGAATGACTGGCACGGCAACCCAGCTCGCCATCTGAGCAAAGTGCAATATGCCAATACCCAAATTGAGGCGCAACAGCTCACCATCACGCAATAATTTACCGAACATAGCAGGTATCGCCTGGGCTTCCGCATTTTGCACCGAAGCCGTCGGCGTAGGAATAACTAACAACAACACCATCATGCCTACTATGGCCAGACATGCAGTCAACCAAAACAACCCCGAAAGCCCCCACCAATTAGCCAAGATGGGGCCAAACACCATGGACAGCGCAAAGGCTACGCCAATGCTACCACCCACGGCAGCCATAGCCTTTGTTCTATTTTGTTCGGTGGTAAGGTCAGACAACAACGCCATTATTGTACTGGCCACCGCGCCAGCTCCCTGTAAAGCACGACCGGCGATTAATCCCCACATGGAATCAGATAACGCGGCCAGGACGCTTCCACCAAGAAACAGTAACATGCCACCCACAATGACTGGTTTTCGACCAACCCGATCCGACAAAAAGCCCAGAGGAATCTGAAAGATCCCTTGAGTCAGGCCATAGATACCTAATGCCAATCCCACCAAAATAGCCGTGCTACCTGAATAATTCTCGGCATAAAGTGCCAACACGGGCAACAGCATGAATAACCCAAGCATGCGAAAAGCATAGAGAGAGGCCAAACCGATAAGACTTTTTCGTTCCAGGGCATTCATACGGGATAAATCATTGAAGTTACAGATATATTCAAAGATGAACATTATAAATGCCAGATGCCGTGAAAAGTAGCTTCAAAACCAAGAAGAGCCCCTTATCTGTCAACTAATTTTGAACAGGCAACCAGCAGGAGCTAACCATCAGGTATTTAGTATTGGAGATCACTAAACGCCTTCACCGTATTGATAGCAAGTTAACTGGTTCATAGATAGAATGGCCTATGAACTTACAATGGGTAGTTTTGGGTATCGTGTAAGTTACATGGCAGGAAGCATGCGTACCAAAAAAAGGGGGGGGGCAAAATGCTACAAGCTCTATTTGAG
>DFBC01000021.1:0-435 GCA_002367235.1 Cellvibrionales bacterium UBA3090 | reverse complement strand
TAGGTGCACTGTATGTTGACATATCGAGCAAAGAGCTTACCAGCCTAGGTATTACAGTGGCTGTATCGTTGCTAGCCTTCGTTAAACTTGGGCTGTACCGGGCTATCCTGCGCTATATATCAGTTCAAGCAATCAACTCCATTATCATAGGAGTTTGCATCTCAGGTGCCGCGCTGGCCACGTCCAGCTTCATCACTGGCTCCTCCATTCCACGATCAGTGCCTTTCATCTATATGTTCACTGCGTTATTTTTGATTGGCAGCCCACGATTTTTGATCCGCAACCTCCTGATAGCAGGCCACAATAAACGATGCCCCGACCAACAGCCGGTCATTATTTATGGTGCGGGGTATTCTGGGCACCAACTGGCCCAGTCTCTTCAAAAAACAGCCTACAACCCCGTCGCATTTGTCGATGACAACCCCAAACTTAAGG
>DFBC01000037.1 GCA_002367235.1 Cellvibrionales bacterium UBA3090 | reverse complement strand
GGCCTCTACATGTTGTGGACCTTTTCCCACATTGCCAAACTTTACGACTGGCTGGACAAGGGCTGCTCTGGGCTACCGCCAGAGGCCAGTGGTGTTTGGGGCGATATGGGTGATTACCTGTATCGCATGCAAAAACGTAACGAGCGCGCCAAGCAAAGCAGAAAGGGACTTTCAGAGCGAGTCCGCAACATTACCGATGCACTGGTTGATGGCACTCTCACGCTTACTTCTGACCGGGTACTCGAATGGTGGAACCCCGCCGCCAAAAAATTATTGGGCCTGAAAAAAAGTGATCGCGGTCAATCGATTATCAACCTGGTGCGCGACCCCCGATTTGTGGCTTTTATTCAAAATAATACCCTGGGCTCACCACTGGAGCTAACCTCACCCGAAGACCCCAGTAGAACACTGTTGTTTACTGCAGCCGAGTTCGGAGATAGCAATGTGATACTCGTGGTTCAAGACATCACTCGTATCAGCAACCTAGAGCAAATGCGCCAGGACTTTGTCGCCAACATATCTCACGAGCTGCGCACACCGCTAACGGTTCTCTCAGGCTACACCGAGACCCTGCAGGACAATGCCGACGAGCTTCCAGACAACTGGAAAAAAGCACTGACACACATGCAGCAACAAACCGATCGCATGAATGCACTAGCCAATGATCTGGTCATGTTGTCACAACTTGAATCGACTCGCGAATCGCCCCCAAACACGCCCGTAGAAGTCCTTCCGTTACTGCAACAAATTGCCGACGATGCCAGCATGATTGCCAGTGATAGCACCAAAATCACGCTAAATTGCGATGAAGGCCTGTTTTTGAATGGCGAGTCAAAAGAACTCTACAGTGCATTTTCAAATCTGGTATTCAATGCGATCAAGCACAATCCAGAGGGCACCAATATCGAGATCAGGGGCTATGCCACCGACGATGCGAATATCGTTGAAGTCGCCGATGACGGCAATGGTATTGACCCGAAACACCTCTCTCGCCTTACCGAACGCTTTTACCGCGTTGATCAAAGCCGTGCCTCCAGTACTGGCGGTACAGGACTGGGGCTGGCCATCGTCAAGCACGTGCTGATGCGCCATGGCGGCCGCCTCAATATCACAGCAACGCTGAGCAAAGGCAGCTGTTTCCAGTGTCGCTTTCCGAAACTCGAGCAATAGCATAAAGTTACTCCTGCCTGCCCTATGGCAACCACCGACGCCAGATACCCCAAGAACGAGGCATGACCATAAAATACCGGACTCTATCGTCTCTTGAACAGTGCTCACCAATGCAGTGGAATGGGCTTTTTGCCAACGATTATCCATTTCTACAACACGGCTTTTTGTCGCTATTGGAAACCTCTGGAAGTGCCTGTACTGAAACAGGCTGGGAACCTAAACATCTACTGTTGGAGGAGGGTGGAACACTGGTTGCGGCACTGCCTCTCTACTTAAAAAGTCATTCGTGGGGCGAATATGTGTTTGATTGGTCATGGGCTGATGCCTACCACGACCACCAAATCGACTACTATCCTAAACTGCTCACAGCCATACCCTTTACCCCCGCCACCGGCCCCCGGATTGGCCTGGCACCGGGAATCAGCACAACCGACGTTATGCCCGGTATGCTCAATGCTATTCATGATCTTGCCGACCAGCACGATGCCTCAAGCTGGCACCTGCTATTTCCTGACCCACCTCTTGCCACGGGCTTGAAAGGGATGGAGTTGATGAATCGCGTCGGGGTTCAATATCACTGGATCAACCACAATTACAGCAGTTTTGATGAATTTATCGACACATTCACGTCCAGAAAGCGTAAAAACCTTAATCGTGAACGACGCTCTGTGGTCCAGCAGCAGCTCAAGGTACAGCGCCTAAAGGGAGAACAAATCACCCCGGACTGGTGGGCCTTTTTTTACCTGATGTATCAACGCACGTACTTAAAACGCAACGGTAGTGGCGGCTATCTTACCGAAGCATTCTTTCTGCAACTGGGCGAATTAATGGGCGAGCACCTGATGATGACGGTTGCCGAGGACAGTAATGGCAACAAAGTAGCTGCCGCGCTGTTTTTTTACGACAGCAACACACTCTATGGGCGATATTGGGGGTGTATTCAGGAGTATGATGCCCTGCACTTTGAACTCTGTTACTACCAGGGTATTGAGTTTGCTATCGAACAGGGCATTTCATGTTTTGATGCTGGTGCCCAGGGAGAACACAAAATCAAACGTGGTTTTGAGCCCGTTGAAACCCATTCTTTTCACTGGATCAAGCACCAAGGGTTTTCGCATGCTATCGGTCGTTATCTCGCTCAGGAAAAAAATCATATAAAGCGCTATATGTTAGAAGCCAGACAACAACTTCCATACAAAATATTATAGGTAGTCATTGATCCTGCTATGCTTTAAGCAGGTACTTTCACAAACCAAAGACTAGGAAGATATCCATGAAAAAGCCGGTATGGCTCGCCACATTCAAATTCATAGCACTAGCACTCGCGGCCCAACTTCTGCTGGCCAGCTCGACCCATGCTGCCAGCAAGGTAGAAATTGATCTCTATGCCGAAGAAGCCATGAAGCAGTTTCAGCAACAAACCAGCGCCGGGGTGCAGCTCGCCGCGAGGGCCAAGGGTATTTTAATTTTCCCCAAGGTTTATAAAGCCGGCTTCGGCATAGGTGGTGAGTATGGCGAGGGGGTTTTAAAAATAAACGGTGCAACGGCCGGTTACTACAACACCGCCGCTGCCTCTATTGGCTTCCAAATGGGCGCACAAATGAAGTCACAAATTATTTTATTTATGACCGATGCTGCGCTGAATAAGTTTCGTAACAGTGAGGGCTGGGAAGCTGGCGTAGATGGCAGCGTTGCCATTGCCACGATTGGTGCGGGTGGAGAAATCGACACCCATACGATACAGCAACCCATTATCGGATTTATTTTTTCCAACAAAGGTCTGATGTTTAACTTAACCCTCGAAGGATCGAAAATTACTCCGATTGTTCGTTAGTTGTTATACAACTCACCACGACGGGCTGACCACTAGGGTTGGCCCGCTACGGGGCGACCAGAAACCAACCCGGTTTTACTGCAACGTTGCCTGTGTTGTCACAACCCTATCAACACACTTAACAGCACTGTTATCTTGAAAACTTTATAGTCATTGCCGTCACAACGCCCCAAACCCAGTTGAAAAACAAGACGGCCACTGGCGTAAGCATCCCCAGCTCCAGCCCCGCTATCCCCTTATGCGCCTTAAAAGGAAAAACCACAAACAACTGAACTATCGTAGGAAACAAGCTAAGAATTGAGCCTTTTAACAACAGTCTTGATTGCAACATTGGAAGGGTAAACAGCAGTCCCCATAGCCCGCCCCAAACGAGTCTTGGATACAGCCAACCTGACGTTAAGCCAGGCATAATCGAAACGCCCAATAAAGAATTAAGACCCAGCTGGCCAAATTGCCAAACAACAAGGCTGTTGGCCATTGCGCCCAGGCATCCTGCGGCAAAAAAAATAAGGAGTTTTTTCATCTATTGCCCTTCTGCTTATGACGTAAAAACCATGCCGCAGCTCGATTACAGCCAGCGGCGAACCGCCGCACAATAATCAATGTAATCGGTGCCAAATTTATCACCCAGCTGCTGCTCTTCGGGAACAATCTGAAGTTGGGTGATTGCCCAGATAAATAGGGGTAACCCCGCGCAGGCATAAAAGCTCGACAGGTGGATATTCCAGGCCAGTAATAACAGAAACAAGCCCAAGTACACTGGATTACGGGAATAATTGTATAAGCCTACGGTAACCAGTTTGGTGGATAAACCCGGATTCCTTGGATCAACCGTTGTCTCCATCTTATAGAGGGTGAACACCGCCACACCGATAATCGTTAATCCGGCGACAACAAATAGCATCAGTAGTAACCCCTGCCAAGTTGAATAGGTTTCCCCGGTATCCAGCCAGCGGGCAATTACCCCCATGAGAACAGCAACCAGCAACAACACGGCCAGCGGCGGAATTTTTAATGCGAGTTTTGGCATTACGAGCTTCAATCTTTTTGCCACACCAACAACCTGTTGTTAGCAGGCATTTCATTGTCCTCAAGAAGGAAAAGACCGGCCTTTTCGGCCAACCCATTCACCGCTTCAAAATCGCGAATGCCCTGATGGGGTGCTTGCTGCTTCAACCATTGATCAAAACGCGCATTACTGTCACTGGTGAACTGGCCGTTGTAGTTAAAGGGCCCGTAAATCGCCAATCGCCCCTTTGGCTCGAGCAATGACGCCAGCCCAACAAATAAATTAACCACGGACTCCCACGCCATAATATGACAAGTGTTGGCCGTGAACACCGCATCTACAGGTGCCAGGGGCCAAGGTGCATTGTCGGCATTGAGGGAGAGGGGGCGACGAAGGTTCGAGGCCGGGCATTCATCCAACCAGGCATTGATTCCCGGGTGATTAACCTCTAGATCGGCGGTTTGCCATACCAAGTGGGGTAATCGAGGTGCGCAGTACACGGCATGCTGGCCCGTGCCACTACCAATTTCCAACAGCTGCTTGCGGTCGGCAAACACCCGAAGTAATACCTCTAGAATCGGCTGCTGATTATTCTGGCAGGCTTGGGAAAAGGGTTTCGGTATCATCTCAGGCTACTCCGCCAGATCTCGGGTAAATACCCATTCACGAGCTGAGGACATGGCAGGGTTATAGCGGTAACCGGCCACATCAAACTGTTTAACCTGCTCAGGGTCTTCAATCTGGTTGTCGATGATATAACGGCTCATTAAGCCTCGTGCTTTTTTGGCGTAAAAACTGATAATTTTGTATTTATCATTTTTCCAGTCCTTGAACACAGGGGTAATCACTTCGGCATTCAGGTGACGAGATTTAACCGATTTAAAGTATTCATTGGATGCCAAATTGATGAGCACTTGGCTCTTTTCTATATTGAGCGCCTGATTTAACCCCTCGGTTATCTTGTCACCCCAGAATTCATAGAGGTTTTTACCGCGGCTGTTCACAAGCTTTGTGCCCATTTCCAAGCGGTAGGGCTGCATCAAGTCCAGAGGTCGCAACAAACCGTAGAGACCAGACAAAATCCTCAGGTGATCCTGTGCCCATTGCAGCTGACCTTCAGATAAACTCTCCGCCTCCAACCCGGTATATACATCACCCTTGAAGGCCAGCACGGACTGCTTGGCGTTGTCCGGAGTAAACTCTGGCTGCCAGTTGAGATAACGACCAAAGTTAAGATCACCCAATTTGGCACTAATGCCCATCAAGTCAGAGACTTCTGGCGGAGATAGCTGTCTAAGTTGGGCTATTAATTCAGCGGAGTCATCCAAATATTCCGGCACACTAAAGAGTGTGGTCGAAGCCGGTGTTTCGTAATCCAATGTTTTCGCAGGAGAAATTACCACTAACATTGCTGTACCTTATATGACTTTATGGCGTAATAACGTTGCTATTAACTAATTCAGTATTGAGGGCAAAGATAAACCGTTTACACTGGTTTGCCGTTCATTATACTCATTTCAACTTTTCCAGCCCGAAGGGATTTTTCATGTACCGGATTCTAAAACTCTCCGTCGCCATCATCGCACTAGCCACGACAATCACGGGCTGTTCAGTGAACCCCGTCACTGGCGCGACAGAGTTTTCACTGGTTTCCGCCGAACAAGAAGTGGCCATCGGGTCTAACAATTATGCCCCTTCACAACAATCTCAAGGTGGTCGCTACTATATCGACCCCGACCTACAGCTCTATATAAGCGAAGTGGGCAGAAAGCTTGCCGCCGTCAGTGACCGTCCCAACCTACCCTATGAATTTGTGGTACTTAATAACTCGACCCCCAATGCCTGGGCACTGCCCGGCGGCAAGATTGCCGTCAATCGAGGACTGCTACTCCACCTGGAA
The DNA here is from genome assembly GCA_002367235.1 of Cellvibrionales bacterium UBA3090. GTDB lineage: Bacteria > Pseudomonadota > Gammaproteobacteria > Pseudomonadales > Porticoccaceae > Porticoccus. Next base: position 23,240 of record DFBC01000037.1, on the reverse strand, counting down.
GATGAATCAGAGCTCGCCGCAGTACTCGGCCATGAAATTGTTCACGCCGCAGCCCGCCACAGTGCGGCCCAAATGACCCGTGGTACTTTTATTGGCCTTGGTGCTGCAGCTCTGGGGGTTGTTGGTGACAGCTACGGGTTGGGGCAAACGGGTGCTCAGTTTGCCCAAATGGGCGCCGCGGCCTGGATGGCCAAATATGGCAGAGGTGATGAACTGGAGGCCGACGCCTACGGTATGGAGTATCTCGCCAAAGCCGGATACGACCCCTACGGCGGAGTTAAAGTACAAGAAACCTTTGTGAAACTCAGCGAGGGTCATCAGCAAGATTTTTTTAGTGCGCTGTTTGCCAGTCACCCACCGTCGCAAGAACGCGTCGACGCCAATCGCATCAAGGCCGCCAGCTTACCCAAAGGCATTACAAACCGAGATCGCTACCAGCGTAAGATTGCCAGATTAAAGCGAGACAAACCCGCCTACGATGCAGAAACTGCGGCGATCAAGGCGCTGAATGCCAAGGATGCAACAACGGCATTAGCCCAATTGGACAAGGCCATCAAAATTCAACCCGATGAAAGTTCCTTTTGGGAACTGCGCGGACATGCCTGGAAAATGAAAGACAACGCTACCAATGCAGAAAAAGCCTTTTCCACGGCCATCCGCAAAAACCCGGATTTATTTAGCCATTACCTGTACCGCGGGATAGTTCGTTTTGAGCAAAAGAACAACCAGGCAGCAAAAGCGGATCTGGAAAAAAGCCATCGATTACTTGCCACCCCACCCGCCAGCTACTATCTCGGTGAAATTGCATTAGGGGAAGGCGACAAACAGAAAGCCATTCAATATTTTCAAGAGGCAGCCCAAGGCGGTGGTGATCTGGCCAAAAAAGCTCAGGCTCGTCTGGCTGTACTCGAGTTGGCCACCGAACCCCACAAATATATTCTCAGCAAAGTGTTTCTTGGCGATGACGGATACCTGAGAATTGTGGTGAAAAATAACAGCCCAGTTACAGTAACCAATATTCAGCTCCAACTTTCCGAAATGGCCAATGCCTTTATGGTTGCCGGCAGCTCTAGCTTAAATGGCCCCCAACAACTGAAACCGGGCGCTCAGAGCACCATCAATACTCGCATAGGCCCATTTAATGAGACTGCTGAAATCGCCAAATACCGCATCAAGGTGGTGAAAGTACAGGTTTCTGAGTAGCCACGGTTAGTAGGGTGCGAGACGGTCTGTCAGAAACTGCATACAGGCTCGCACCCGGGCATTTCCCCTCAAATCCGGGTGAGTGAGCAGCCATATATCCGACTCAAATTGACGCTCCACTTGCCCCACCTCCTGTAGTCCCTCGGCTACATCTGCGGGTAATAGGGCCAGTCCAAGCCCTTCTCTAACCAATGCCGCCATCCCTAAAAATGTGTTCGCTCGCGCCGAAAAATTTAGTCGACCCTCGTTTTTTTCCAGCCACTGCATCGGCTTCAGTCGGAGTAGCCCACGCTCGGGGCCAATTAATGGATAATTGGCCAACTGGCGAATTCCGAAACGGCCAACCGGTTTACTAAAAAACCGTGGGCTTCCATACAGATTCCATGGCATGGAAAATAACCGTCTACCCACGAGGTGCTCGGGAGGTGTAGAGGTGGACCTCAATGCGATATCAGCTTCTAATCTCGACAGGTTGAAATCATCGCTGCTCGCCAGCAGCTGGATGGTGATCCCCGGGTATAATGCTGAAAACTCGGCAATCAACGGAGGAAGACTGAAGTAAGCAAACCCATCCGGCGCAGTAATACGAATCGAGCCTTCAAGTGTTTGGTCACCACCTACGATCTGCCGATCCACGTCATCTATGGCATTGGCTATTTGTGCGGTACGTCCGAGCAGCGCTTCCCCCGACCCCGTCAGAATATACCGGGCATCCCTGCGCTCGAATAGACGAACCCCCAGCTTGCTCTCCAATGAATTAATACGCCGGAACACGGTTGAGTGATTGACGCCCAAGCTTTTACAGGCACCGTTCAAGCTACCGGCTTCAGCCACGGCGTGGAAGTATCTCAAATCGTCCCAGTTATCCAAAAACAACCCCTTTTTCCACGGTGGCCTGACGGACTTACCCACCAGCATTACCCAGTTATTCCCATCACTTATAAGCAGTGTTTGCAATAATGCAAACACTGCTTTCACATATTGAGGATTTTCTTTCTATATTGCAAAGATCATACTGCCAGCCATCAGATTAACCTACTGGAGAAAAGACGATGAACAACTATTCTGATCACGGCACGGCACTGCTCCGAATCAGCTTGGGCAGCATTTTTATCGCCCACAGCCTCTATCTGAAACTCGTGGTATTTACCCTACCCGGTACCGCAGGCTTCTTTGAAAGCATCGGGCTTCCCGCCATGCTGGCCTATATTACTTTTGCGGCAGAAGCCATTGGCGGCATTGCTCTTCTCGTCGGCTATCAAGCCCGCTGGGCTGCTCTGGCACTTATCCCTTTTGCTCTAGGTGCGACCTGGGCACACACCAACTCCGGCTGGATATTCAGCAACCCCGGGGGCGGATGGGAATACCCACTGTTTCTCACTATCACGCTTGCAACTATAGTCTTTCAGGGTAATGGCTCTTTTGCACTACAGCGCAAATAATTCACAGGGTATTTCAAGCCACGGAGGTAACCACATGGAAACCATTGACAGCCAAGCCATCAAACAATTATTCGCCGAGGCACGTACGCATGGCCACTGGCAGGATCGAGGTATTGCAGCGGACACTCTCCGCGAACTCTATGATATAGCCGTAATGGGACCTACCAGTATGAACACCCTACCGGCTAGATTTGTCTTCATCACCACACCTTGCGCCAAGCAAAAACTGTTACCGGCTCTGGCAGAAGGTAATCACGAAAAGACGCTGAGCGCTCCCGTTACCGTGATCGTGGCCCATGATCCCAAGTTTTTTACGCATCTACCGGTGCTGTTTCCACATATGCCACAGGCTGAGCAGATGTTTGCCAATAATGAAGCACTCGCCAGTGAAACCGCGTTCAGAAATGGCACATTACAGGGTGCCTGGCTGATTATGGCAGCACGTGCTCTCGGCCTGGATTGCGGCCCGATGTCCGGCTTCGACAAGACTAAAACCGATGAAATTTTCTTTGCTGAAAATGGCTGGCAATCAAATTTTCTGATCAATATTGGCTATGGGGTGAAGGAAAAACTCCATGAGCGGGGCAAGCGACTCAGCTTTGAGCAAGCTTGTATGCTGATTTAACTGGCGCCATATCTAAATTGGTCACTTTTGCCTATATCGAACCATACTTAAGACGGTATTTTTAAGTATTCGTCACGAACAAGGACTAAGCGATGATGCCACTGGCTCAGCTGAGAGCTCAAATTAGGGAGACCTCCCATGGTGATGAGCACGACTGTGTCGATCGGTTGTTGAGGGACAATACGGTCACCGATGCCCAGCGCCAACAAGCCCTACGGCTTGGCCGAGAGCTGGTTCATCAATGCCGACAGCGGCACCATCAAGCGGGGTCTCTGGATATCTTTCTACAGGAGTTTGGGCTCTCCAATGACGAAGGTATCGCACTCATGTGCCTGGCAGAGTCGCTACTGCGGATACCCGACGAAGCCACAGCCAACAAACTGATAACCGAAAAAATACAAAGTGGCGACTGGGGCAGTCACCTTGGGCACTCAGGCTCAGCATTTGTTAATGCATCCATTTGGGGGCTGATGCTCACCGGAAAGGTTCTCCCTTTGGCACCCGACATTACCCACGACACCGGAAACTGGCTAAAAAAGCTCTCGTCCCGATTGAGCGAGCCCGTTGTCCGGGCGGCCATGCTTCAAGCCATGCGTATTATGGGTAATCAATATGTGCTGGGCAGCTCTATTGAAGAAGTCTGTCGATCTAACACCCCGCAACACGCCGAGAGAGCGCAAACGGGGAGCAATGGCTGGAGTTCAAATCTGTTTTCCTTTGACATGTTGGGGGAGGGCGCGCGAACAGAGCAAGATGCCCAGCGCTATTTTAATGCCTATGCCCATGCTATCGAATACATTGGTGAGCACAATGAAGCAGGAGATGTTTATACCGCCAACGGAATATCCATCAAGCTTTCAGCACTGTATTCGCGCTATGAATACGCCCAACGAAACGGGGTAATGTCTGTATTACTACCGCGCATACAACAACTGGCATTGGCCGCCAAGTCCCATAACATCAGCTTGAGCATGGATGCTGAGGAGACCCGCAGGCTAGATCTGTCACTGGATATTTTTGAAACCTTGGCGCGTGATCCAAAATTATCCGGTTGGCGAGGACTCGGCTTTGTTTTACAGGCCTACCAAAAATGCGCGCCACTTGTCGCTCAATGGTTGGTTACGCTGGCGGAAGAAACCGGACACCCGTTGATGGTTCGCCTGGTAAAAGGTGCCTATTGGGACACGGAGATAAAGTATGCTCAGGAACAAGGACTAGCGGATTACCCGGTCTTTACCCGGAAAGTGAATACCGACCTCTGTTACCAACACTGTGCACAGCGGTTACTTTCTGCACCAGTCGCTATTTATCCCCAATTTGCTACACACAATGCCTATACCCTGGCCTTAGTTTTGGCGCTTGCCAAAGATAGCCCCTATGAATTTCAACGCCTTCACGGTATGGGCGAACTACTTTATCAACAGCTCGACAAACATTTGCACCTACAACAGGGTTCAAAACCCAACATTCGGATTTATGCACCGATAGGGGAACACCAAGAGTTGTTACCCTATCTGGTACGCCGGCTACTTGAGAATGGCGCCAACAGTTCGTTTGTAAATCGTTTCCTCGATCAACAAACACCCATTGAAACACTGGTACAAAATATAGAGCCACAAGTGATGGCAGTAACAGCCTATCGACACAAGGGCATTCCTACACCGCCAAATTTGTACTTTCATGCAGGCGAGCCACGGCAAAACTCTCCCGGGATTGACTTAAATAATCCTCAGTCTGTTAAACCGCTTTTGGCAGAGATAGACAAGGCATGGGAAAAACACCACCTGGCTGGCCCCATTGTGGCAGGGCAACTAATACAATCACCCGCCAGGCTTCGGCCCATCACCTCACCAGCAAGGAATAACACGATCATTGGCGAGTCTTCACACGCGAGCGAAGCGGACATTCAACGTGCCCTGTCCCTTGCCAAAGCCGCTCAACCTGAGTGGAATCTTCTTGGCGGGGCGATGCGTGCTGAAATATTGGAGGATATGGCCAACGCACTGGAACAGGCGCTGCCTAAACTGCTGGCATTAATCACCATAGAGGCCGGACGAACAATTGCAGATGCGCTGTCAGAAGTTCGCGAGGCCATCGATTTTTGTCGATACTACGCGTTACAGGCCCGCCAGCACTTTGCCACTGCGCAGCCCCTCCCCGGGCCAACAGGAGAACAGAACCAATTAAGCCTTCAAGGTCGAGGTGTGTTTTTCTGTATTAGCCCCTGGAACTTTCCTTTAGCCATATTTACCGGACAAGTTGCAGCGGCACTCGCAGCAGGAAATACAGTGATCGCAAAGCCCGCAGCGAGCACCCCGCTGGTTGCTACCTTGGCAGTACAGTTGTTTCATCAATCGGGACTGCCACCTAATGTCCTCCACCTCATCACCGGCACAGGTGGAGATATAGGAAAGTTAGTACTTACTGACAAAAATGTATCCGGTGTGGTATTGACCGGCTCCACCACAACCGCTCGTTTAATACTGAAACAATTAGCCGATCGGCCAGGGCCCATTGTCCCACTGATTGCAGAGACCGGTGGGCAAAATGTGATGGTGGTGGACTCCACCGCTCAACCGGAACAACTGATAGACGATGTGATTCGATCCGCATTTCTCAGTGCCGGACAGCGCTGTTCGGCGCTCAGGGTTCTGTACCTTCAAGAGGACATCGCCGATGATATTTTGACCATGCTAGCCAATGCGATCCAGACTTATACCCTGGGCGACCCGTCAAAACTGGATACAGATATTGGCCCCGTCATCGATGAACACGCGCAGCAGACTTTACGGTGCCATATTGAAAAGATGACAAAAGAACATTCTTTGGTCAGCTCATTGGCCCTAACAGAAGAGCACCAACAAGGCTGCTTTATCGCGCCCCATATTTTTGAAATTGATTCGCTGAAGCAACTGCCCGAGGAGGTGTTTGGCCCTATTTTGCATGTCATTAGATATTCCGCAGATGAGCTAGGTGATGTAATACAACAAATCAATGACAGCGGTTTTGGGCTAACGCTTGGCATTCACAGTCGCATTCAAGCCTTTGCCGACTACATCTTTCAACACACCCAGGTGGGCAATACTTATATCAATCGGAATATGGTTGGTGCCGTGGTTGGCACCAACCCTTTTGGTGGTTGCGGGCTCTCGGGTACGGGCCCAAAAGCGGGTGGCCCCCACTACCTGTTTCGTTTTGCCACGGAAAAAACCCGCACGGAAAACCTTACCGCAAGGGGTGGTGATACGGCGCTGTTTGGATTAACCGAAGAATAACCACTGTAGACAAGCCAGGCTTATCTGGATTTTTTATCGTTGGCAGGACATCTCATACCGGTAAAAGTGGGCTCACGCCTCTCTTGTACGGCCGTTAACCCTTCCTTCAAATCTTCGGAAGCATTGCATTCATCAATCCACATCTGAGCCTCTTCATCACAAAGGGAGCCCTCTTCCACCCGATCACAGATATTTTTCATCGCCATGACAGCAAGCGGAGCAAGCTTGCTGATGGAGTCCGCCATTTGTTCCGCGGTCTGTATTAATTCATCCGAAGCCACCAAGTGCGTCAGATAACCCAGTGACAGCAGCTCTTCTGCAACCAATGTTTCAGTGGCTATCAGCAACCGTTTCGCCGTATTGACACCCAAGCGTTGAACATAGCGCTGGATACCATTCAAGGGATAACAAAGTCCGATACGCGCGGCGGGCACAAAGAGTGTCATACCCGTCACGCCGATCCGGAAATCACAACAGAGGCCAATTTCAGCTCCACCACCGTAGGCGCTGCCATTCAATGCACAAATGGTGGGGATGGACACGGCGGCAAGCTGGTCCGTGAGCACTTGGAATTTTTCGCCACTCAGGTCGCCCGTGGAGAGCTGCGAGAGCGACGCCCCGGCACAGAAAGTTTTGTCGCCAGTACCGGTAATCACCAGCACTCGCACTTCTGGGCGCGATTTCAAAGAAACCAAGTGAGAAATAAAAAGTGCTATACCTTCAGCTGGCAGGCTGTTGTGCTTTGCGGGGTTGTTCAGAGTGATCCAGGCCACGCTCCCTTTTATCGCCAACTGCACCACGCCTTGAGAAACGGTCATGAATTAGAGCCTTAAAAACCTGAGTATTAAGCGTAGCGTTTCTTTATACCTTCAACTGCCGCGTCATATTTGGAGCGTATTTCTTCTACCTTGGTAATGTTCACGCCTAAGTCCTTTAGCAGTCCATCGGCAATACTGTAGATCCAACCATGAACGGTCACCTTCTGCCCCCGCAACCAAGCATCTTTAATAATGTTGGTCTTACAGACATTAACCACCTGCTCTGCAACATTTAATTCACAGACCTGATTAACGACCTCTGTCTTATCACCGCCCTCTGTCAGGTAAGCTTTATGAATATACTGCACATCCTGAACATTGAGCAGCCAATTATCAATAAGACCCAACCGCTTTCTCTCCACCGAGGCTCTCACCCCGCCGCAGCCGTAGTGACCACAGACGATCACATGTTTCACTTTGAGATATTCAACGGCGTACTGTATGACTGACAGGCAATTAAGGTCAGTATGTACCACCATATTGGCTACGTTGCGGTGAACAAATAACTCTCCTGGCATCAACCCGACAATTTCATTCGCGGGAACCCGGCTATCAGAGCAGCCAATCCATAGAAACTCCGGCGCTTGCTGCTTGGAAAGCTGCTCGAAAAAACTGGGGTCTTTCTCTTTAACGGCCTGAGCCCAAGCAACATTTTTTTCGAACAATTCCTTCACTCAAATACTCCAGCTTGTCGGATTAATGGATTCAGTTTAAGGGCAATTCAGGCATAAAAAAACCGGAAATTTCATCCGGTTTTTTAAGGCATTAATAGGCCTGACTTAGCACGTTACTCGCCACTCAGGCTAATCCAGTTTTGTGTGACGGATATCTCGCCCTTGTACCAAATAAACAACTTGTTCACAGATATTTTTAGCGTGGTCACCCACCCGCTCTAACGACTTGAGCGCCCAAAGAATATTCATGGATCGAGAAATACTGCGAGGATCCTCCATCATATAGGTAATCATTTCCCGCAGCGCTGTTTTGTAATCCATGTCCACTTCTTTGTCTTCGTGCATCGTGGCAATGGCTGATACCGCATCAAATCGCGAAAAAGCATCCAGCGAATCATTGAGCATCTTGCGCACACAGTTTCCTATATGGCGCACCTCCGTATAACCTCGAGGCGCATTACCTTCTTCAGACAGTTTGATTGCCATTTTGGCAATCTTTTGCGCTTCATCACCAATTCGCTCCAAATCACGAATGGTTTTGGTGACGGCAATCACCAAGCGCAAGTCACTGGCGGCTGGCTGCCGCCGAGCAATCAGTGTGATGCTGGTTTCATCAATGTCCATTTCCATTTCATCGATCTGCGATTCAACTTCAATGACCCGCTCAGCCAACCCGCTATCGGCATCTACCAGTGCCTTGACCGCATCAGCCACCTGCTTTTCAACCAGCCCACCCATTTCCAGCATGCTGGTTTTTATCTCTTCAAGGTCATCATTGAATTGCTTTGAGATATGTTGATCCAGATTTAACTTATCCATTGACCACTCCTACTAAAAATTCTGCTAATAGCACGCATTAACCAAAACGACCGGTAATATAGGCTTCTGTGAGTTGATGTTCCGGTGCAGTAAACACTTTTTCCGTTTCATTGACCTCAACCAGATGCCCCAAGTGGAAATACGCCGTGCGGTGAGAAACCCGTGCAGCCTGTTGCATGGAGTGGGTCACAATGGCGATGGTGTAATTCTTCGACAGTTCAGCGATCAATTCTTCAATTTTTGCTGTGGCTATTGGGTCGAGTGCTGAACAGGGTTCATCCATCAAGATGACTTCCGGACTAATGGCAATGGCCCGGGCAATACACAGCCGTTGTTGCTGACCACCCGATAGCCCTGTACCCGGCTGATCCAGGCGATCCTTCACTTCGGTCCACAAACCGGCGCGAGTCAGGCTGGTTTCGACAATTTCATCTAATTCTGCACGACGGCTCGCCAGCCCGTGTAAGCGCGGGCCATAGGCCACGTTATCGTAGATAGTTTTGGGAAACGGGTTGGGTTTCTGAAACACCATCCCCACTCTGGCCCGCAGTGCTACCGGATCCATTTTAGCCGCATAGATATCTTCACCATCGAGGGTTAGCTGACCAGTGACTTTACAGCTGTCGACCGTATCATTCATGCGATTGATGCTACGAAGGAATGTAGATTTACCACAGCCCGAAGGGCCGATCATGGCAATAACTTCGTTCTGGCCAATATCCACATTTACATTGTAGATAGCCTGCTTCTCTCCATAAAAAACATCGACATTGCGCATCGACATTTTGGGCGAGGCCACTAGGGGAACCCCGACACTGACCTCAGGGTACACAGACGTATTTTTTTCGTTTTCGGTTTCCATTAATCCTGCCGGCATATCTATCGCTACATTCATTACCATTCTGTTCACCATTATTCCTCTTTTGAGTGGGAACTACCAACGACGCTCAAGTCGCTTCCGTAGCACTACTGCCAAGGTATTCATTACTATCAGAAAGGTCAGCAATACCATGATGGCTGCCGAGGTTTTCTCTACAAAAGCTCTTTCGGGGCTGTCGGCCCAAAGAAATATTTGAACGGGTAAAACCGTAGATGGATCTGTAAACCCACCCGGCACATCCACAATAAATGCCACCATACCAATCATCAGCAAGGGCGCAGTTTCTCCCAATGCTTGGGCCATACCAATGATGGCACCCGTTAACATCCCGGGCATTGCCAGTGGCAATACGTGATGCAGAACCACCTGCATTGGGGAGGCCCCCACACCGATGGCAGCATCGCGAATAGATGGAGGAACAGCCTTAATCGCTGCGCGACTGGAAATAATAATCGTCGGCAACGTCATTAGCGTTAACACTAACCCACCCACCAGGGGAACCGATCTGGGCACATGGAAAAAGTTAATAAAAATGGCCAGCCCCAGCAAGCCAAAGATGATTGACGGAACGGCGGCAAGGTTGTTGATGTTGACTTCGATTAAATCAGTCCAGCGGTTGCGTGGTGCAAATTCTTCAAGATAAATCGCTGCTGCAACACCAATGGGAAAGGACAACATGATAGTCACGACCAGAGTAAATAATGAGCCCATTGCGGCACCACGTATACCCGCCAATTCAGGCTCGCGAGAATCGCCGTGGGTAAAGAAGTTGCGGTTAAAGCGCAACTCTATATCACCCGACTCAACCAGTTGAGCAACCCAGTTCTGTCGACCCTCGCTCGTCCGGCCAATAAACGCTCCGGCTTTACTACCGATGCTTTTGTAGTAGGTGTCGATGTCATCGTCGGCAACCAACCACAGGGTTTCTGTCTGATTTAATAGCTCGGGGTTTGCCACGAGCCTGTCGCGCAACGTATACCCTGCGCCATTACTGATCAAACCATACAAGTCACGTTTTGCCTTGCGACCAGCTACCTCTGTAAAACGTGCTTTAAGTGCCTTTTTAACAATGCCCTGGAAGTCACCTAGTGCCACTTGCTGGGAGTCACCGACATCAGTGACCCCCAAAACATTGGCATCATAGGTTATTTCAAGCTGAACATAGGTTTGCTGAAAAGCCCTGTAGCCCTTACTGATAATGTCGCTAAATAACAGCACCACACACAACAATCCAAAGGCAATCGCCATCGTGCCATACAGCCTAAAACGCTTTTCTGCACGATAACGTTTGGCCAGACTGCGCTGAATCTGCTCTGTTCGAGATTGGTTGAGATCAGTCATATTGTTCCCGATATTTCTTCACCACATTAAGGGCAATAAAGTTAAGCACCAACGTGACCACAAAAAGCATCAAGCCTAAAGCAAAGGCTGCAAGGGTTTTGGGGCTATCAAACTCTTGGTCACCCACCAACAACGTGACAATTTGCACGGTTACTGTGGTCACAGTTTCCAGTGGGTTGGCTGTCAGATTGGCCGCCAATCCCGCGGCCATCACCACAATCATGGTTTCACCAATTGCCCGGGAAACCGCCAACAAAACACCGCCTACAATGCCGGGCAGCGCTGCTGGGAAAATCACCTGTTTAATCGTTTCCGAGCGTGTCGCACCCAAACCTAATGAACCATCTCTCAGGCTCTGTGGCACCGCGTTGATCACATCATCAGCTAAGGATGAAATGAAGGGGATAATCATTACCCCCATCACCAGCCCAGCTGCCAGTGCACTCTCCGACGACACCTCTAAACCGATACTTTCGCCGGTTTGACGAAGAAAGGGGGCAACGGTCAATGCGGCAAAAAAGCCATAAACAACCGTCGGGATACCCGCTAACACTTCCAGGGCTGGCTTGGCCAAACCACGAACTCTTGGGGTTGCGTATTCCGCCAGGTAAATGGCAGACATCAAACCAACGGGCACTGCCACAAACATGGCAATAAACGAAATAAGTAACGTGCCGACAAAGAGAGGAATGGCACCAAAGCTTCCAGAAGAACCAACCTGATCGCTTCGAATGGCCATTTGCGGGCTCCATTCCGTACTGAACAGGAATTCACTCAATGGCACAGCCTGGAAAAAGCGCAATGACTCAAACAGCACCGAAAGTAAAATGCCCAGGGTGGTGAAAATTGCCACGCAAGCACATGACAACAAAATACCCCTGAAGACGCGCTCCACCTGCTGTCGAGCACGAAGTTTTGGCGAAACCTTTACCCAACCCCAGCCCATACCCAGCACCGCTGTAGAAAGTACGGCAGCAGTGAGTAAGCTGCGCCCTATCTCCCGCAAGCCCGTTAGGGACTCCGCAGCTGCAACCAATGCCGGATCTACTGTTTCTGCACTCAGTGCGCCACTGGCAATATTTTCAATACTATTTAGCAAGAGGTTGTGTTCCGCAGCAGAGGTTGGCTGCAAGCTTTCTGGCAATTCACCGATAAGCAGTGCACTGATAATCGGCTCATCAAACATCAACCACAGGAATAACAGTGCAATCGAAGGCAGGGAACACCAGATAGCCGCACGCATTCCGTAGAAAAAGGGTAGTGAGTGCAAATGGCGGATTCCACCGAGGGATTGCGCCATAGCAACGGAGCGCCCCCGGGCCATATAGTAGGCAACGGCACTTAATGTAAGCAGAACGATAAGTATATTGGCTGTTTGCATAACTGTTTCACTGATCTAGTTTCTTCTACCCTACTTGTTTTACCTAGCCTTTCCCTGAAAACGGGAAAGCCTGGCAGTTGCCAGGCTTTGGTTTATAACGGTAAGTGGGGGAAACCGTTATGGTCGAGACGTAATTAATTACTTGAACTCTTCACCCGTCATTATCTTCTGATTCTTAATCGAATCAGCATACTGGGCACGAAGTTCTTCTGGCATTGGGATCATACCCTTTTCAGCCAAGTAGCCATCTTCGCCCCAGGCTTTTTCACTGCTGAACTCAGACAGATAGCCATCAATACCGGGCACGACACCAATGTGGGCCTTCTTAACGTAGAAGTACAGTGGGCGTGAGATAGGGTATGACTTATTGGCAATAGTATCAAACTCTGGCTCGACGCCTTCAATGATTGATCCCTGAACCTTGTCGCTATTTTGATCCAGGAAAGAGAAGCCGAAAATACCCAGCGCATTGGGGTTTGCTTCCAGTTTCTGAACAATCAGATTGTCGTTCTCACCCGCTTCAATGTAGTGACCATCTTCACGAATAGCGTGGGCAACTGCCTTGAATACTTTCTTGCCTTTCTTATTAAACACGCTGGCTGGAATCCCAAGTTTTTCCATCAGCGCTTTAATTTCATCGGCATCTTTTGAACCACGAAGGGTTTTTAGATCGGCAAATTTCTTAGCGCCACCTTCCATCGCTAGCTCAGCGAATGCATCGCGAGTTCCTGATGTAGGGGGTGGTCCAAGCACTTCGATTTTAGTGTTAGGCAATGCTGGGTTAACGTCTTTCCAGGTGTTGTAAGGGTTTTCAATCAGCTTGCCATCTGGACCGGGAACCTGAGAGGCCAACGCCAGGAAGAGATCCTTGCGAGTCAACTGGAAAGGCTCTTTGGTTTTAGAGTTTGCTACGACAATACCGTCATAACCGATTAACACTTCAACTACATCTGTTACACCGTTTTTTTGGCACAACTGGTATTCTGACACTTTCATACGACGCGAAGCATTGGTTATATCGGGATGCTTGGTGCCAACACCAGAGCAAAACAACTTCATACCACCACCAGAACCGGTTGATTCAACTTTTGGGGTCGGGTTGCCCGTTGACTTACCAAAGCGCTCTGCAACTACAGTAGCAAATGGATAAACGGTTGAAGAACCTACGATGCTTACATAGTCACGAGCAGCGGCTAATGCGGTGCCACTAGCTACAGTCAGCGCCATAGCAGCGCCAGCAATTGCTAATTTATGAGTCTTTTTCACTTTTGCCTCCAGGGCCTTATCGTTAATGATCGAACGTCATATTAGTTTTCGATGATGACAACTATATGAACCATCTGTGACAGTAATATGACAAAGACAACAGGGATGGAGGTTCCCCAGGGAATGCTTACGGGCAAGAAGCAGGCGGCTATATGAGCTTCGTCCGTATTGAACGTATAATAAGCAGCCCATTTATCAAAAAAATAAGAAAACTGCCCGTGACTTACCGTACTTTTACACGCACTCTGGATCAGTTATCCCGAGGCATTGACTGCTTTACTGAATGGACGGGTCAGATTATTGCCTGGTTGACCCTGGCAATGATGGTGGCGACCTGTACCGTCGTAGTGATGCGCTACTTTCTTGAAACCGGATCCATTGCGTTGCAGGAATCTGTGACCTACATGCACGCACTGGTTTTTCTTCTCGGTGCAGCCTATACCCTGAAGCGGGGAGGGCATGTACGAGTGGACATTCTCTACCAAAAACTTACCCCTCGCAGTCAGGCATTGGTAGATGCGATAGGTGCACTGCTGTTCCTCATTCCCGTGAGTCTTCTTATTCTTATTTTCAGCTGGGATTACGTCCTGAATAGCTGGGCGGTCAGTGAAGTTTCCAAAGAAACTCAGGGGTTACCCTGGGTTTATCTGCTTAAAACACTGTTGCTGATTATGCCTGTGACAATGCTGCTACAAGGTGTGGCAGAAATTATCAAAAACCTGCTGTTCTTTTTTAGGCTCGGCGGCGAACACACTGGCGAGCAACAAGAGGGAATGGTCTGATGGTTGAATATATTCCCTTGTTAATGTTTGCCGTGGTCTGCGTGGTATTAATGGCCGGTTACCCCGTAGCATTTTCTCTGGCAGGCACCGCATTACTGTTTGCTCTAGTAGGCAACATGACAGGCCATTTTGACATGGCGTTTCTTCATGCCTTGCCTAATCGGCTCTATGGCACGATCGATAACACCACCTTAATTGCCGTACCTTTATTTGTCCTGATGGGGGTGATGCTGGAAAAGTCCAAACTGGCTGAAGATTTACTCGACAGCATGTCGTTGCTGTTTGGCAAATTTAAAGGGGGCTTGGGTATATCCGTTGTAGTTGTAGGCATGTTGTTGGCGGCCAGCACCGGTATCGTCGGTGCCACGGTAGTAACCATGGGATTGATGTCACTTCCAACCATGCTGAAACGCGGCTATTCCCCATCACTGGCTACCGGTTCAATTTGTGCCACCGGCACACTGGGGCAAATCATCCCGCCCTCAATTGCACTGGTATTACTCGGAGATATTCTTTCCAGTGCCTATCAGCAAGCGCAACTATCAATGGGTATTTTTACCCCCAAGACCATGTCCATTGGCGATTTGTTCGTTGGGGCTATTATTCCCGGCCTATTGTTAGTGGTGATGTATATCGGCTATTTAGTCATCATTTCTCGCCTTAAGCCCGAAATCGCCCCCGTCGCCGAGCCCGACACAGAAAACACCCTAAGCACCATTCGATTAATTCAAAGTCTATTGCCACCCGTGATATTAATCGTCGCTGTTCTCGGATCAATTCTCACCGGTATCGCGACACCAACTGAAGCGGCGGGAGTCGGCGCACTTGGTGCCACATTGCTGGCCCTATCGCGCGGCCAACTTTCAGTGGAACGACTGAGGGATGTGGCTCGCTCTACGACCGAAGTAACCTCTATGGTGTTTCTCATTCTTATCGGCGCGGCTGTATTCTCACTCGTATTCCGTGGTTTTGGGGGAGAAACGTTAGTTGAGGAGCTGTTTCGCGACATGCCAGGAGGCGTCATTACTGCCACTCTTGTTGTGATGGTGGTCATTTTTCTACTTGGGTTTATTCTCGATTTTATTGAAATCACCTTTGTCGTGGTACCCATCGTCGGCCCAGTATTGCTCGCCATGGGGTTAGACCCTATCTGGCTGGGCATCATGATTGCCATCAACCTGCAAACCTCATTTTTGACGCCGCCCTTTGGCTTCGCACTGTTTTATTTAAGGGGTGTAGCACCGGATAGCGTTCGAACGGGTGATATATACCGTGGCGTGATCCCCTTTATTGGTATTCAGGTCCTACTGATGTTGATGCTGGCTCTCTACCCATCGCTTGCTACCTGGCTACCCTCTAAAATTTTCTAAGTCAAAAACTGCGATTAAAATAAACGTAAGGAATCATTCATGATTGCCATCAATAAACCGCCGCAGCCCCGCGGGGATCTGACGCTACAAACTATCGCCATGCCAAAGGATACCAATGCCAATGGCGATATTTTTGGCGGCTGGATGCTGTCACAAATGGATCTTGGCAGCGCCATCCTTGCACAGCGTATTGCAAAAGGTCGCGTCGCCACTGTAGCAATCAGTGAAATGGCCTTTCTTCGGTCTGTACCCGTAGGTGCCATTGTCAGCTGTTACTGCGACCTGATGGAGGTGGGCAGTAGCTCAATGACGATCAATGTGGAAGTCTGGATCAATATCGAGTCTACTAACAAGCCCGCCAAGGTAACCGAAGGACAGTTTGTGTTTGTCGCAATTGACGACAAGGGGAACACCAGGAAGGTACCCCCACAGACAGATACCCCCTCATAACAACATCATTAAAGTATCAGAAAACATACTTAACGGATGCGCTTACCAGAAACAAGCGCCCTATTTAATCAGGAGATTGCCTTATGTCTAGGTGGATAGAGCAATATGAAACCCATGCTTTTCAAGGCACATGGTCTAATTTAAAAAACAATCTTGAAGAATCGACCGTTGATGATGAAACCGCACTCTCTGCTGTTAAAGAACTGGCGCGATTAAAAAAAGTAATTTCATTTCTTGATGAACTGCTTAATTGTCTAGACCCCGAACTGGTTCCAATCAATACATGGGATAACTTTAATTCAAAAGCGTCCTATTGCTCGCACGAAATTACGAATTACAACACGAATAGAAATATTGGCAGTATTTCTCAGGCGAACGAACATGCCGATAGTCTGCTGGCTTATATTCGACCTTATATGGTCGTACCCGGAGAAGCGGGCCGTGCGCTACAGACTTCTGTCGCAAAATATGCCATGACAATTGATAGCTATAGCAATAGTTTTAGTGATAAATCTAATAGATTGTTACACGAAATTAATGATTACAAAATAAAAAGTGAGACGGTATTTTCTTTAATCACCGCGACTAAAAAAGCCATCGATGGATTTAAAAATGAATTGTTTGGCACCAGTGATAAACCTGGCGGAACATCGGAAATTATCAATAATCTGGTAAAGGATTTTGGTCGTCAGTATCACGAAATTAACGACTACTACAAAGAAACCTTAATCAGTGACGAAAACACCATTTCGACCAAGCAATCCATTACCGAAGCTGCCGCCGTTATTGCTGGTGAAAAACAAAAGATTTATTCAATTCTGGATGACATAACAACATCCGTAAGTGACCTAGAAGAATTTCATGCTCAGGTATTTGGCGATCAATCAGATAAAGATAAAACTAGCGTCGCTTTAACGGATGAGCTTGATGCGCTAATAAAAAAATTAAAAGCATTTGAAACAGAACAGCATGATAAATACGTGGCGCTCAATTCTGAAATCGAGGAACTGCTAGAAGGCGCAACAAATGTCGGCCTTGCTTCAGCCTACCACGACATGAAAATGTCATTTAATAAACCCATCAAAAAATTCGGAAAACTATTTTATTTCTCCGTAGGGTTGTTGGTCGTAATATCCACTATTCTCTCAATAGACACTATCGGTGGCGATACTCTTATTTCTTTTGTAAAACTATCTAGCTGGGACAACATTCTGAAGAGTTTAGTTTACAAAGCACCATTCTATATCCCTATTTTATGGTTAGCTTTTTACGCCACAAAAAGACGCAGTGAATATCAACGATTACAACAAGAATATGCCCACAAAGAAGCACTGGCCAGATCATATAATAGTTACAAAAAACAAATTGAAGAATTAGGTGACACGGATAAAGCCATGCAAAAAAGATTTATTATGAGAATGATAGATGTCATTTCACGCAATTCATCCCAAACTCTAGAATCAAAACGTCCTAATAGCGCGAGGCGCTCGGTAAGTATTAAAAATACAGCACCAGAACCCGCCAAATTGAACAAGTCCTTGTAATGTCGGATATCTGTATCTGTGGCCACAAGAAATCTTTTGATAATTGCTGTGGTCGTTTTCTGACCGGAAATCAACTGGCTAAAACGCCAGAACAACTTATGCGCTCCCGTTACAGTGCCTATGCGCTGGGAGGGTATGGCGATTATTTATTAGCCACTTGGTTTTCAGCCACATCTGCCGGGCTTACTGCAGAATCCCTGTCCAAAAAAACTGTAGACTGGCTGCAGCTTGAAGTACTGTCTAGCCAGCAAAAGGGCGATAAAGCCACGGTAGAATTTAATGCCTTTTACCGTGAACCAGACCAGTCAGGCATTGAGGTTATGCATGAAATTTCTGTCTTTCAACGAGTTTCTGGTCGTTGGCTTTATGTCGGCGGAGAGGTGACAAGCTAGGTCCCCTTAGATAATAAAGCATTGCTAATTAGCGAGTTGACCATACAGGCCTATCGATTTACTCTGCTTAAAATTTTGCTCTCTCTTTAATTTAAAACTCGCCTCGAGATTATCTATGTTAAAAATTATCTTTATCATTATTGCCATTGCCCTGGTTGCATTCTTTGTTCAACGAACGCTATCTAACAAAAAGATTGCCTCACAAAATGCTCAAAAAGGCATGGCATTTCTCGCTGAAAATAAAAACAAGGACGGCGTTCAAACCACTGCTTCTGGACTGCAATACCTGGTATTGAACAAAGGGACGGGCAGCAACCACCCCGGCCCAACTGACCATGTTAAAGTTCATTACCACGGCACCCTGATTGATGGCACCGTGTTCGACAGTTCCGTAGACCGCGGCGCGCCTATTGAGTTTGGTCTGCATCAAGTAATACCTGGATGGACGGAAGGCTTACAGTTGATGGTGGTTGGTGAAAAGACTCGCTTATTTATTCCTGGAAATCTCGCCTATGGAAACCGCAACATGGGAGCAATTGGACCCGGGTCTACATTAATCTTTGACGTAGAGTTACTTGGCATTAACGAATAGTTTTGACGACCAACAATCCTTGGGGCTGTATTAATCACAGCCCCTTTGATGGATTCAAAATATACCGAGCACGTCAGAAAACCCAATGAGCCTTAACTCAATACTTATTTACGTCGTTTCTACAGTCTCCAGATGTTTTGTCAATTCCTGGTAACCGCCGACATATTCTTTACCATAAAATATTTGAGGTACTGTAGTTACAGGCCTACCTACCGTTTTCTCTAAATCAGCGGGGCTGATACCTTCTTCATGGATATCCACAAAACGAAATGGAAACTCTTTAGATTCAAGTAAAGCTTTAGCCTGGCGACAAAACCCACAAGCTTGATGCCCAAAAATTGTGTAGTTCTTCATAACGAAACTCCCGTGTTGCTCGACTGGTTTGTTTATCTCTTCGTATTCACTATAAGTCTCGCCCACACATAGCAATACTTAATTATACCTATACCCATGATAGCTATTGGCAATTTATTAGGTCTAACCTCGGTTTCGCGTACCGGGAGATTGATTTTTCATTGATACCTCCGAAGATAAGTGCTCCCCCAGCGTCTCTTTTTTTAGCTTAAAAATTCAACTTAATTCCATCCGACGACGTGCGTATTTATACTTATTTTGTTGGGAGTTTTGGTTTTATTATTAATAATAGAAATAGAAAAGATTAAATATTTTTATACAAGTAAAAACTAAAATATTTAAAAAGATAAATACTGATAATAATTATAGTTACAAAAAAATAACTATTTAGTTTCTTTTAATTAACTTCTTATTCCTCTAATTCACACACCATTAATATGGCATATCCTGTATGAGGGATTAACGGATGGGGAATAATCTTTTCACGATCAACTTCTTTATAACCGACTGTCTCGTAAAGGCGCTTTGCCTCAGCATTTTGTTCAAAGACAATTAGGCTTAACTTATTAAAACCTCTTATTTTGGCCTGTTGTTTAGCCATTGCTAACAACTGATGGCCTATACCTTTTCCCCGATGCTCGGGAAATAGTGCCATACCACAAATATAGTAACTATTGTCTTCTTCTAATCGGCTGTATGGTGCCAACACTGGGTCTTCATCAATTTCGTCGCTCGATGTCATTGGGAAGGCCACCATCATACCCGCCACCTCGCCACCCACCTCGACGATTGTACAATTCAGATAACTAAAAACACTGTCTTCTCTTTCATAGCGCCGCTCGCCCACATCCAGTATTTCTTCACCGGGTTTAGCCGACTTTGCCCAAATATAGTCGGCCACACCATCTGATGAAATACTGTAAAGCTCCGCTATAGAACGACAATCTTCCCTTTTGGCCGGACGAAATGAGATCATTTTTTTGGCGCCTCCAACCCGCTATATACGATGCTTATCCACTGATCCGGGTTTAAAAATCCATCTCCCCATATGGCATCTAATTCTTGTGTCGGCTTAGCCTCGACTACTTCTTGAACAGGTTTACCCTGAGACTTATAGGTACGAAGTTTATCTAACACCAATACTAACATGTCTCTATATTCGACCAGTGCCGCCTTGTTTCCCACCGGACCGTGACCTGGAATAATTACCGTCTCACCATCTGCCATATTTATAATTGTGGTGGCTGCGTTAATCATACCCATTAAACTGCCCCCATGTTCCACATCGATAAATGGGTAAAATCCATTAAACCAAACATCGCCCGCGTGTATTACGTTAGCTTTTTGAAAATGAACGACACTGTCACCATTCGTGTGTGCATTGTGGACATGAAATGCATGCACCGTTTCACTGTTGATATGAAAACTGGTGTCCGTACTAAATGTGATAACCGGTAATGCCTCGCGTGGCGATGCGGGTAGTTCTTTGTTAAATACTTGAATCGTATTATCTTCCGAGAGCAGTTTCCTCACGTTATCATGTGCAAAAATCAACGTGCCCGCTTTACCTAAATTTTCATTTCCCCCTGTGTGATCAAAATGCCAATGTGTATTTACTAAAAATCTTGGTGTATTCCCACCAAGATTTTTTATTTCAGATAACATCTTTTCTGTTAGCGGGGCGAATTGATCATCAATTAAAAATGTTCCTTCATCACCAATAAATACTGCTACATTTCCACCTTCGGCCATCATGGCATAAATATTTTCTCTTACCTGAATGGTTTGATATTCAATATTTTTCCAGTGATGATCTGCGAACGAAATTTCGGATACTATTAATATCGTAATAAATAATAAAATTTTTTTAATAATTTTCATTTATTCACCCACGATAATTATTTTCTAAAATAAATCTTCTATTGAAAGATACCGTTCTCCCGTATCATAACTAAATACAAGCACGGTACTACCAGCGGGTATTTCATTTATTTTCTGTTGCACGGCGGCGAGGCTGGCACCGGAGGAAATGCCGACAAAAATTCCTTCTTCTTTTGCGCAACGTCGAGTCATTTCAAAAGCATCTTCTTCATTTACCAAAACTGTCCCGTCAAGAATATCGGTATTTAATACGCTGGGGATAAATCCTGCACCAATGCCTTGAAGGCGATGTAAACCTTTCTCGCCACCACTAATAACGGGCGATTTAGTGGGCTCCACAGCCAATACCTTTGTATTCGGGAATTTTTCCTTTAGCACTTCTGCGCATCCGGTAATATGCCCTCCGGTCCCGACTCCAGTAATAAGGTAGTCAATCCCCTCGGGGAAATCTGCCAATATCTCTCTCGCCGTAGTCTCTCGGTGTACCTGAACATTGGCCGGGTTATTAAATTGTTGCGGCATCCAGGCATTCTCGTTTTCTGCAAGCAGCTGGTTAGCCTTTTCAATACAACCGCCCATACCTAACTCTTTGGGCGTCAGCACTAACTCAGCACCCAGTGCTTTAAGGTAACGGCGACGTTCGATACTCATAGATTCTGGCATGGTCAGTACCAGCCGATAACCTTTTACGGCACAAACCATTGCCAGGCCAATACCAGTATTACCCGAGGTGGGTTCGATAATAAGTGTGTTTTTGTTGATGAGGCCCCTCGTTTCCGCATCCTCTATCATTGCCAACCCGATTCTATCTTTGATACTGGCACCAGGATTGAAACGCTCGGCTTTCATCCAGACCTCCACGTCTCCCGGAAATAACTTACCAAGACGGATGTGTGGTGTATCGCCAATGGTTTCGAGAATATTGTTGTATTTCATCTTGCAGCCTCAATTATTCGTTTCTAATTCAATTCTTAATTCGATCTATAAATAGATTAGCTTCATCTATTGATTTTTGCATTTCCAGAATGAGCCGATTCACGTCACTGTTAATCGTGGTTAATTCACCTTTGAGTGCCGAGATTGCCCGGGCATTAAGGTTGTGCTTCAGGTATAAAACCTGATCGCGTAATGTGGTTAACACTGGGTGAACGCTTTTTTCTGCCTTGCGCATGGATTTGACCATCTGCTGGTACTTATAGCGCGTATCGTGGAGTTTCCTGGCACTATCCTCTCGAAGTGTCCGGCTGTTAATTTGGGCAAGCTCATCTTCCCACTCGTCAAACAGGTCTTCTGCCACATCTTCAACATCTTCTATATGAACACTGATGGCTTCAGCGGCTTGTACACTGTCTTCGTATTCAGCATTGAGCTTGTTATAGATTTTCTCCAGGTCGCCGCCATCAAAGTTCACTGCTGCTCGGTATTGTTCCAAGGCATCTTTAAACTGCTCTTGTGTTGCTTCCTGAGCATCCTGTGTATCTTCAATTCGGTCGACCAAGATATCTCGCTTATGGACACCCACTCTTTCCCAAGCATTGTAATAAGCCGTTTCACAACCAACTAAGACTAGCAGCAGTGCAACTAAAACTATTTTTTTCATGCCACAGGTTTCCTTTCTATACGGGGTAATTTAACGGCTCGAAACTTCAACCGGTTTAACCCTTGCTGCAGTCAAATAAATATAAATGCCGTCTAAATTACCGCTGCCAACCACCAAGAATTCAGCGTGTTGATTCACCATATCAAACCCATCCGTCAAATAATATATCCAGCCAAACGACTGAAATGCTTGCAATGCATTTGAAACGACGACAACTGGAGGAAAGCCCTTACTATTCAGGGGTTGCAGCCTTATAATTGTCGGCTTTGCATGCTACAGGGGAACCTAGGTGTCACAAACTACACCGGATGTTTCAACATTCCAGGGGCTAATCTTGGCCCTACAACAATTTTGGTCTCGTCAAGGTTGCGTTATTTTGCAACCGCTGGACATGGAGGTAGGTGCTGGCACGTTCCATCCTGCCACTTTTTTACGCGCCATTGGGCCAGAAACTTGGAACAGCGCCTATGTTCAACCTTGCCGCCGTCCTACCGATGGTCGTTATGGTGAAAACCCCAACCGGCTACAGCACTACTACCAATTCCAAGTAG
>DFBC01000121.1 GCA_002367235.1 Cellvibrionales bacterium UBA3090 | reverse complement strand
CTGCCAGTGTCGGCTCCTTGGATGCAGAAAATGCAAGGCCATACGGTAATCGGCCACAGTGCGGTTGGCTGCTGCCAACTGATCACCATCAGACTTATTGACCAAGACCAAATCGGCCAACTCCATAATGCCGCGCTTAATACCCTGTAATTCATCACCGCCACCGGGCAATAACAGCAGCAAAAACATATCTGTCATCTCTGCCACAGCGGTTTCTGACTGCCCCACCCCCACTGTTTCCACAAAAATCACATCAAAGCCCGCCGCTTCACAAAGCAGCATGGTTTCGCGCGTTCTTCGGGTTACACCACCGAGCGTTTTTCCCGCAGGCGAGGGCCGAATAAAAGCATTGGTATTTCGAGAGAGTGTTTCCATTCGGGTTTTATCACCGAGAATGGAGCCCCCGCTAACGGCGGAGGTTGGATCTACCGCCAACACTGCTACACGGTGTCCTTGGCCAATCACATAATTACCAAAGGACTCGATAAAAGTAGACTTACCAACACCCGGCACACCAGAAATACCCAGTCTTATTGAGTTTCCCGTATGAGGCATAATGAGCTCTAACAGCTCTGCCGCCTGTTCTCGATGAGAGGATCGCGTCGACTCAACCAGAGTAATCCCCTTGGCCAAAGCCCGGCGATCACCCTGTTGAATACGCTCAGCAAGCCCTTTAATAGCCATCTGAGACCCGGTGGTGTGAGTTGAAGTCATTTGAATTGCCCATCTCCAGTAATCTGGCCATAACATTCCGCATTGTACCTTCCACAGAGAACGAGGGTCAGGCCAGGCAACGCGGCGACGGATTACAGAGAACCGGCTCTCCTTTACTCAAATTCAACAATCGGCTGATCGACCATCAGGCTATCGCCTTCTGTCGCAGAGATTTTCTTGACCACGCCATCGGCCGTAGCACGCAGACTGTTTTCCATCTTCATCGCCTCTACCACCGCCAGCTCTTCACCCTCTTTCACTTCATCGCCTTCCTTCGCGGATAATTTGACCAACAATCCAGGCATGGGAGACAACAGGAATTTAGACATATCCGGCGCCTCTTTCACCAACATGTGTCGATTCAGCTCGGCCGTTCTCGCGGTCACCACAAAGGCATCTTTTTGAGCGCCCCGATGGAACATCCTAATTGTCGAACCCACGATATCAATTTGAATACATACAGGCTGGCCATTAATTTCGGCCTTAAACAAAGGTTCTCCGAAGCGCCAGTCCGTCTCTATTTGATACGCTACACCACCGAACTCAACACCAATTGTATTACCGCCATTCTCCACAGCGACTTGATATTCAGCCTCGCCATTGTCCATGATGACCACCCAGTCTGAGGATGGCTGATATTCCATTCCCGGCAGTTGGCCAGAGATGTTGGCGCAACGATCACGATATTTTTTATTGATAGCTGCCGCGACCACGACACAGATGGCAGGGTCATCCTGAGGAACCAAGTCAGAATTAAAGCCGTCTGGATATTCCTCGGCAATAAAATTGGTCGTTAGGTTGCCCGCCACAAAACGAGGATGCACCATTAGCGCATTGAGGAAGCTGATATTATGGCTCACACCACGAATGTAATACGCATCCAGAGCTTCGACCATTCTGTCCGTTGCCTGTTTGCGATCCTCGCCATAAGTGATTAGCTTGGCGATCATAGGGTCGTAGAACATGGAGACCTCACCACCTTCATAGACACCCGTGTCCACGCGAACACCTTCACCTTCAGGGGGAAGATAATGAACAAGGCGACCGGTAGATGGCATGAAATTACGGAATGGATCCTCGGCATAAACGCGGGTTTCCATAGCCCAACCCGTCAGCTTGACATCTGACTGAGTCAACGGCAGTTCTTCTCCTGCGGCAACACGAATCATCAGCTCAACTAAATCCTGACCAGTCACAAATTCAGTGACCGGATGCTCTACCTGCAGCCGAGTATTCATTTCCAGAAAGTAGAAATTCATATTCGCATCAGCAATAAATTCAACGGTACCTGCGGACTTATAATCCACCGCTTTAGCTAGCAATAGGGACTGCTCACCCATTTTCTGGCGGACTTCTTCTGTCAGGAAAGGCGAAGGCGCCTCCTCAATGACTTTCTGGTGGCGGCGCTGAATAGAGCACTCACGCTCTCCCAAATAGATCGCGTTACCATGGCTGTCTGCCATCACCTGAATTTCAATGTGACGAGGTTCCTGGATAAATTTCTCGATAAAAACGCGATCATCACCAAAACTGGAGCGTGCTTCATTAGTTGCTCGCTCAAAGCCGTCCCGACACTCTTCCTCGTCCCATGCCACTCGCATGCCCTTACCACCGCCACCGGCAGAGGCTTTCAGCATCACCGGGAACCCAATCCCAGAGGCTATCTCAACGGCCTGCTCGGCATCGCGAACCACATCGGTATAACCGGGAATAGTGTTCACACCGGCTTTTTCAGCAATCAGCTTGGAGGTTATTTTGTCTCCCATCGATTCGATGGCCTTAACACCGGGGCCGATAAACGTAATACCGGCGGCATCCAACGCTTCACAAAATGTTTTATTCTCAGATAAAAAACCGTAGCCAGGGTGAACTGCATCTGCACCCGTTTTTTTACAGGCGTCGATGATTTTTTCAATGACCAGATAACTTTCTGCAGAGGCCGCGGGGCCAATATTTACGGCTTCGTCTGCCATTGTCACATGCAAGGCATCTTTATCTGCATCTGAATAAACGGCAACAGTACCAATACCCATGGCCTTTGCCGTACGGAATACACGACAGGCAATTTCACCCCTATTCGCAACAAGAATTTTTTTAAACATAGCTATATCTTCTTCCAGAAATTCTGTTTTACAACGAGTCAGACGCACTAGGCATCAGGCTTCCAATAACCTACAAAGGAATGTTCCCATGCTTGCGCCATGGGTTTTCTATATCCTTATCACGCAACATGGCAAGTGAACGAGCCACACGCTTGCGTGTACTTTGAGGCATAATCACATCGTCGATAAAACCTCGTTTACCTGCAATAAAGGGGTTTGCAAACTTCTCCCGGTACTCGGCTTCGCGAGCAGTAATTTTTTCAGTGTCACCGATATCCTTACGGAAAATAATTTCCACCGCACCCTTAGGCCCCATGACAGCAATTTCAGCGGTAGGCCAAGCAAAGTTTACATCCCCTCGCAAATGCTTGGATGACATCACATCATAGGCACCGCCGTAAGCCTTACGGGTAATGACAGTCACTTTGGGCACAGTACACTCGGCATAGGCATAAAGAAGCTTTGCACCGTGCTTGATAATTCCACCGTACTCTTGACTGGTTCCCGGCATAAAGCCGGGCACATCAACAAAGGTCAGAACAGGAATATTAAAGGCATCGCAAAAACGGATAAAACGAGCGCCTTTCTTGGAGGCGTCAATATCGAGACAACCCGCCAGCACCATGGGTTGGTTGGCCACGACACCAACGGTTGATCCCTCAATGCGAATAAAACCGATCACTAGGTTGCCCGCATAGTCGGGCTGCAATTCAAAGAAATCGCCTTCGTCAGCCACTTTGACAATCAGCTCTTTCATGTCATAGGGCTTATTAGGATCATCGGGAATAATTGTGTTCAGCGACACCTCGGCACGATCGGCAGGGTCATCTGTTGGCCACACAGGGGGCTTTTCCTGGTTATTTGATGGCAGATAACTCACAAAACGACGTAATTTAACCAGTGCATCTACATCTGATTCAAACGCCAAATCGGAAACACCCGATTTACTGGAATGGGTCACGGCACCACCGAGTTCCTCAGCCGTAACCGTTTCATGG